>DDYJ01000079.1:5122-6238 GCA_002347905.1 Comamonadaceae bacterium UBA2237
ATTGGCGAGTGAGGTTGTTACATGAGAGCCTGTACCAAACACCGTGTTGCGTCTGGATGTGCATAAGCCACACGCTTGGCAATTGGTAACCGCTTCGCGCAGGCTTGGCCAATCTAAGTTGTTTGCGGCTTGTGTGTTGACTTCAAATGCTTTTGGTTTATCTGCGATTGCACCGGTGGCTTCAACCGAAGCTTTGTAAACCGATGTTGTTGGTGTATTGGTAGTTGGTATTTTTGGCAGAACGACACTGTTGGCTTCTGAGGCTTTCTCTGAAACATTTGTAGGCGCGCGAAGAGGTTCAACTGGTTCAATAGGCGTCCACACCCTCACGCCCATCTCCGCGAGCATGGCGCGTTGGCGTTTGTCTAATTGCAGGGTGTCTGGCATAGGAGGTATTGTGACAAGCGCTTGGCTTAGAGCTGTAATGACATCACCACTGCGTGTTCGCGTTGCCCTACTCGCAAAGGGTAATAGTTTTTGCGCTCGCCTACACGCTTAAAACCATAACGTTCATACACATTGATAGCGCGCTGATTACTCGCGCGCACTTCTAACCACAAACATTGGGCGTCTTGGCCACGCGACCAAATGCAGAGGGCATCCAACATCATTACACCCCAGCCTTGTTGCTGGTAGTCTGGGTCAACCGTGATGTTGAGTAAATGCACTTCCTGCACGCCAGGCATGGCCACAAAGTAGCCCAGCAAACGGTCTTCGCCCAATAAAGTGATGATTTGATAGCCCGCTTTGTACGAGTCAACAAAATTACCGCGTGTCCAAGGGTGGCTGTAGGCGCGCTGTTCGATGTGCACCACGTCATCAAGCCGTGCAAGGTCCAGCGGCTCTAGTCGGACTTCTGGTTTGAGAACAGCACTCATATCGACATTGTCGAGGCAAGTTTGATTTGCTCGCGCTCCTGCGTGGTTTGCGCAACTTTGTCACGGATATAGATGGGCAATGCGTCTTCAGGAGTCACGGCCAAACCTTGCTCAAAAGCCACAGGCGCTAAGCGCAACAAGGCTTGCGCTGTTGGCATGGCGTGCATATGTTTGCCCGAGAATGCTATTGGCCATCGTGCCGAGAATGCATCCCATGCATTTCCAACCGTTGTGAAGT
>DDYJ01000079.1:6271-6727 GCA_002347905.1 Comamonadaceae bacterium UBA2237
GCAGTGCCAACCCGATTGCCATTCATAGGCTGCGGTGTAGACCTGATCCATGCGCGCATCCATAGCTACAAAAAACCTTTGCGTGTCTTCGGGAGGTTTTACGATTTGTTGTATTGTTTGCTGCAGTTGCTGTTGCTGTTGCTGTTGCTGCGTATTTTGAAACCGCGCATCCTCTGCAACCGCCAACAAGGTATCGATAGGCAAGACGGGTACACCTGCGCCATATGCCAACCCTTGCGCTACGGAGCACGCCGTGCGCAAGCCTGTGAATGAACCTGGGCCCTTTCCAAACACCACGGACGTGAGTTCTTCGAACCGCATGTGCGCGTCTTCCATCAATTGCACGATCTCAGGCAACACCAATTGCGATGACTTAGCACCACCGGCTGACGTGTGGGCCCACACCTGAGAGGCATCTCCGTGCGAGGAGGCAACAGCCAGTGAAAGTAAATCGGT
>DDYJ01000019.1 GCA_002347905.1 Comamonadaceae bacterium UBA2237
CCACAAAACCAACACCACAGGCATCGTGTTCATTGGCGGGGTCGTACAAACCCTGATGTTGTAATTGGGCTTGGTTGGCAGCCGTGGTCATGGCGCACTCCTGAAAAATTCTGCGGGATAGGGAGCATACCCCAAAGCACCATCCGCGCCAAAAAAATTAATTGGGGTCAGATCCCAATTAATTTAATTTTTCTTAGGATGGAAATTAATTAGGGACAGGTCATTTATGCTTACAAAGGCTTGAGGAATGGCCTTCCGGCCCTGCCTTTGCTGAGTCGTCTAGGAGTTTCGGCCTTTAACCCCGCTATAAATTTAGCGTCACCCAATGCCCAACCGCTGAGCGTTGCGTCTGTCAATGCACGTTGCTGATCAGCTTGAATACCCGCATGCACCATTTCGGCGTATGCCGCTTCTCGGGCAAAAGGAGTGTTTCCAAGCCCCCAATACAAGGCGTGAGGTGTGATGAGTCGGTCATTACGCCGCCCGGCATAGTGGCCAAAACTGGACCAAACATAGTCTTCAGGCTGCNNAGCAAATAGCGCTCGGTCTGAATCAAAGTGGAACGGTAGCGCCCCTCCCACAAGGTGCCAGTACGCCCGTGCACCTTGTTAAATATCTGCACATAACTCCGACCAACCGCTTGCATCATCTTGGAAAGCCCTTGTTCTTTTTGCGGCGTAAGCAATAGGTGCAAATGGTTGGTCATCAGCACATAAGCGTGAATATCAACCCCCTGCTCCCTACTATGTTGTTCAAATAAATCGAGCATGCGCTGGTAGTCAGCGGTATTTCTAAAAATATCTTGGCGGTCATTTCCGCGCAAGATCACATGGTGCGGATAACCCGTAACAGTTAGTCGTGGAAGGCGTGCCATCCCAGGATGGTAATGCGATTAATTGGGTTCTGACCCCAATTAAATGCGGCTAAAGCGAATTTTGAGCAGTGCTTCTAGGCCGAATTCTTTGAGCAATGCTTTTAGTCGGTCAGCGGCGCTTTGCATTTTCTGGCCGGTGTATTTGGCGATGATGAGCTCGTTTTTCATGCTGTGCTCCCAACCCACCAATTCGGTGACGGTAACTTGGTAGCCCAAGGCTTCTAGATACAAGCATCGCAATACGTTGGTGAGTTGGCTTCCCATTTCGCGCGTGTGAAGGGGATGGCGCCAGAGTTCAGCCAAAGGGGTGCGCTTGAGATCAAACACTTTGTTTTGGCGCAAGCTTGCCGCCAATTCGGCTTGGCAACATGGCACCAAAACCATGTAGCGCGTATTTTTTTGCAAACCAAAATCAATCGCGTCATCCGTCGCGGTGTCACATGCATGCAACGCAGTGACTACATCGAATTTCTCAGGTAACGATTGGATGTTCGCAGATTCCGCTACGCTGGTGTTGAGGAAGTGCATGCGGTCAAAGCCTAGGCGGTGCGCCAACGCTTGCGACGCCGCCACCAATTCGCCGCGTGTTTCAATTCCGTAAATTTCACCTTTACCCAATGGCTTGAAAAACAAGTCATACAGAATAAAACCTAAATAAGACTTGCCAGCTCCGTGGTCTGCCAAGGTGGGGCCCGCGTCAGTAACGGGTAGGTCTTGCAATAACTTCTCAATGAATTGATACAGGTGATAGACCTGCTTCAACTTGCGCCGCGAATCTTGGTTGATTTTTCCATCACGCGTAAGGATGTGCAACTCTTTGAGCAACTCTATCGATTGCCCAGGACGCAAATCTAAATCTAGCGGTTTAGATGTAGTTGAAATACTAGATTTATTTTTAGCCATATTCACTTTTAAAGATGCTCGAATTGTCTAACTAAGTTCGATCGTTCAAACGCGCGACAACATCTAGATCAGTCCACCCCTTTGCACCTAGTGCTTCAAGCGTTGCAATATTTCGCTCAAAAATCAAAGCGGCATCGGGGTACACCGCAACCGCCTCATCCACGCTAGATTCACGCAACAAATGCAAAGTTGGATAAGGCGAACGATTCGTAAAGTGCCCCATCGCATTCGGCGCTTCACCTGCGAATTGGTAACAAGGGTGAAAGTCTGCAATTTGCAACTCGCCCACCAAGCCGATGGATTCAAGCAGTGCATCGCAAGCACCTAAAAATTCATTGAAGTCTAAAAAATCAGGCAACGCATTAGGCGCAATGACTAAAGTGGTTTCGACCCTAGAAGAATCAGCAGACGCTAACAACTGCAACTCGTCTTCTAGCATCTGCAACACATCTTGCGGCGCAGCAGACAAACACACGCGATAACGCACCTTGTCTTTCACCACCACTGCTTTGGCAAATGGGCACAGGTTTAAACCAACCACAGCCTCCATCAACCACTTTTGTGTGTCTTCAATAGCGATTCGTTCTTGATCCGATTCAATGGCTGTTGATTTCGAAGCCATTCGATCTGTGTCAGATACAACAACTCCTGAATTAGATGCATTCAAAGCACCAACTTTCATGAAGACACCTTCACCACTTTGGGAGGCGAATCTAACAACGCGCCAATTTTGAAAGCCAACATAAAGCCCAACCCACACAAACTCATAGTGACAGCCCAAGTCCACTGCCAGCCACCTACAAGCGTCGCGACACACGCAACAAGCGGAGGACCTGCAAACTGTCCGAATGCAGACCACTGCTGCATGTAGCCGACCACCGTAGATACCGTCGCCTCACTGGGCGCCACACGCACTGCAGTCGCGAACAAAGTACCAGGAATAACGCCGCCCGCCGCAGAAAAAAGCACCACGCAGATAAAACTTAACGTGGGCGGCAAACTCCATCCATCCCATTGCGCAAATGCGCCAAAAGCACCTAGGGCCATACTCGCATAGCCAAACATCAGCACAACATGCGCAGGCCAACCTCTTTGCAATAAACGGCCTGAAAAAATATTGCCCACCACGTTGACCAATGCCACAAAAGCCGTCAACAGACCTGTCGTGCTGGCTGACAAACCCATCCCGTTATAGACAGTTGGCAAGAAACCAATCACCGCCATCCATTGCGATGAATACACAGCAAAAGCCATGGCGACCCACCATGCGCCAGGCGTTTGAAGCGTGCGCGCAAGCCGTTTATTCCATGCTTCATTTGCGTGCGCAGAGACATGCAGTACGCTAGGCACACACCTCCACACCGCCACCCATGCCAATGCGGATAACAACGCTAGCAACCACCACCAAACCTCCCAACTAGCGTGGGCAATCACCCAAGGGCCGCACAAAAGTGCCAACGCACTTCCCGCAGGCATATAGGTGCCCCACCAACCCATGCGTGTATTGAGTTGCTGCAAGGTCACTGTTCGACGAATCAGCGCAGGGGCTGGCATCACTACCAACAAGAATCCCACGCCCTCCAAGGTGCGTAACCACAACAGGCCGGGCGCAGTGGATACAAAACCACCACAGGCGCTGGCAAAAGCTAACAAAGCCAAACCAATCAACATGCTGCGACGCAGGCCAATGCCGTCCGCAGCTAAACCAACCGCCAAACCCAAAGTCATGCCTGCAATTTGTAAAGCAGAAAGCAAGAAGCTGGCTTGTACCAAGCTGATCTCTAAGGTGGCTTGTAAAACTGGCAATGCAGGCGGCAACTTACCCACATGCAAAGCTGCACAAACACCCGCCAACACAATCACCCAAGATGGATGCAATGAAAACCCAATAGGCCTTGCTGGCGCTTGCATCACGCAGCCACTAACCGCGCATGTTCACGCGTGGCAAATCTGTCGGTCATGCCCGACACGTAATCCGTTACCGCACGCGGCAAGTTGTGGCGTTGTGCAAACGCACGCGGCATTTCTTGAGGCTGCGTTATGTAGGCCTCAAACAGTTCACGTACGACCTGTCGCGCCCAGTCTGTGGTTTGCATCACTTGGGGATGGCGGTACAAATTTCTGAGAAGAAAGGTTTTGAGCGTCTGCGACGCGTCTTCCATCTCTGCGCTGAATTGCAACAAAGGCGGACACAAGCGGGCTTCGTCTGCACTGTGTGGCGCATGCTGTTTCAATGCAGATTGGGTCGCACGGATGACATCGAACACTTGCTCGCTCAACATACGGCGAATGGTTTCGTATAACAAGCGCCGCCCATGCAAGGCTTCATCTGCCGTGGCTAAATGTGGAAATGTTTCCAGTGTTTGTTGTTGGTGCTTTACAAACAAAGGGACTTCTTGCATTTGATCCAAACTTAACAAACCAGAGCGCACGCCATCATCAATATCGTGTGCGTTGTAGGCGATGGAGTCCGCCAAGTTGCACAACTGCGCTTCTAAACTTGGTTGCGTGCCTTGCAAGAACCGACTAGCAACGCCGTTGGGTTCAGAAGCTTCAATCAACTCTGCATTACGCCGCGCGCAGTGTTTCAAAATGCCTTCACGCGTCTCGAAACTCAAGTTCAATCCATTGAAAGCGGGATAACGCTCTTCGAGTTCATCGACCACACGCAAACTTTGCAGGTTATGCTCAAAACCACCGTGCTCTGCCATGCATGCATTCAGTGCATCTTGCCCCGCATGGCCAAACGGGGTGTGCCCTACATCATGGGCGAGTGCAATGGCTTCGACCAAGTCTTCGTTCAAACCCAAAGCGCGCGCAATCGATCGTCCCAATTGCGCCACTTCTAGTGAATGCGTCATGCGCGTGCGAAACAAATCGCCCTCATGGTTGAGGAAGACCTGCGTTTTATAGACCAACCGACGAAATGCGGTTGAATGCACGATACGGTCACGGTCTCGTTGGTGGGGATTGCGCAGTCCGTGCGAGAGAGGATTGGCGTCCGATTCCGCATGACGTCTGCCACGCGTGAACTCAGGATGGCATGCGTAATTAGCCAGCACAGCAATGGTTGATGACGTCAGCCACCAGAGTATCTGGCGCACCGCGCACAACGGCTTTGCCAGGTGGATCAATCAACACAAAACGAATCTCGCCCGCTTGGGATTTTTTGTCTACACGCATATGGTGTAAATAATTGTCAGCGCCTAGTTGTGGACCCACGACAGGCAAACCTGCACGGTCTAACAAATGGGTGAGTCTCTCTACAAAAGCTACATCTACCAAACCCAAACGTTGCGACAAGTGTGCGGCCATCACCATGCCGCATCCAACGGCCTCACCATGCAACCATTCACCAAAACCTAAGCCTGCTTCGATTGCATGTCCAAAAGTGTGGCCAAAATTCAAAGCGGCACGCATGCCCACATCGCGTTCATCCTGCGACACCACATAGGCTTTGATTTCACAACTGCGTTGTACGGCATAGCCCAAGGCTTTGGGGTCTCTTGCTATCAATGCATCTAGGTTGTTTTCTAGCCACGCTAAAAACTGCATGTCTGCAATCGGGCCATATTTGATGACCTCAGCCAAACCCGCACTCAATTCACGCGCGGGCAGTGTTTGCAAAGTGTCTAAGTCACACACTACGCGTTGTGGTTGGTAAAACGCCCCGATCATGTTTTTACCTAGTGGATGGTTGATAGCCGTCTTACCACCAACCGAGGAATCCACTTGCGACAACAAAGTGGTGGGCACTTGCACAAAGGGCACGCCACGCATATAACAAGCAGCGGCAAACCCAGTCATGTCGCCCACCACACCACCTCCCAATGCAAACAAAACGGTTTGTCTATCAGCACCTTTTTCTAACAGCCGGTCAAAAATTACATTCAAGGTTTGCCAGTTTTTATAACTTTCTCCATCTGGTAACACCAAAGAAATGACTTGTCCGTAGTGGGATTGCAATGCAGCGCAAAGACGCTTTGCGTAAAGTGGACCGACCGTCTCGTTCGTCACGACCAACGCGACCGCAGCTTTGGGTAAATGGGCCCAAGTGGCTGGGTTGTCGATCAGCTGCGTCCCGATTTGAATGGGATAACTGCGCTCACCGAGCTCGATCTGGATTTGAATTGGCGATATAGAAGTGCTCACAAAATTCTTTCTTTGAGAGGAGCCCGTTTAGGGGCGTGCATTCGTAGGCTGTACGTTGGCAGTTTTTTGGGCAGGAGGCAGTTCACCGATATGCTCCAACTGCCTAATGATCATATGGACCAAGGTAGAGACCGAAGGCCGGTTGGTTTCAATCACGTAATGCGCAGCTTCTTTGTAGATGGGGTCACGTGTTTCGAACAAATCGCGCAGTCTTGCCATTGGGTCTGAAACTTGGAGCAAGGGGCGGTTTTGGTCATATCGCAAGCGTCGAAATACTTCTTCTGGTGATGACCGCAAATAAAACACGCGGCCCCGTTCTCGCAAGCGTTGGCGATTTTCTGGTCGCAACACAGAACCACCACCTGTAGAAAGAACGCCAGGATGGTTCTGGCTTAAATCGTCCAAAACATCAGATTCGATATCGCGAAAACGATCCTCCCCTTCGCGTTCGAAATATTCACGCACCGAACACCCTAAACGGTTTTCGATGGCGTGATCCGAATCAACAAAGGGGATGGAAAGCCGTCTTGCCAACTGGCGGCCGACGGTAGTTTTGCCAGAGCCTGGCAGACCAACCAAAACTAACACCTTGCACTTTCTTACTGTGCTGAAGCACTTTGATTGACCATTTTAGGCGTTATGAAGACCAAGAGTTCTTGCTTAGATTGGTTGCTGCGTTGGCTCTTGAACAAATGACCTAGCAAAGGAAGATCCGCCAAAACAGGAACTTTTTGATGCTCGTCTAGTGCAATAGATTCAAAAATACCGCCAATCATGACAGTCCCACCGTTATCCACCAGCACCTGTGTGTTGATGTGCTTGGTATCAATAGCAAAACCCGCTGCCGTGTTTTGTCCTACGCTGTCTTTGTGGATATCTAACTCCAGCACGATATTGCCTTCTGGCGTGATTTGCGGCGTGACTTCTAGTTTTAAATTGGCTTTGCGAAATGCGATAGCAGTGGCGCCACTGGCCGCTGCCATTTGGTAAGGCAACTCCGTGCCTTGTTCAATGATGGCTTTGGCTTGGTCAGCCGTCACCACGCGTGGGCTCGACACCACTTTGCCCTTGCCATCGGCCTCTAAGGCGGATAACTCCAAACCCAACATTTTGTTTTTCTCGGCATTGAACAAAGACACCGAAAAACTCGCAGGCTCGAAGCCATTGATATTGCCTGCCGGTAAATTCACAAATTGTCCTGTAGGGTTGAGTGTTTTATCGGCTAATTTGCTATGCGCGCCGTCATACATGCCCCCTAAGCGAACACCTAAGGTTTGGCCAAACGTATCGCTGGCTTGCACAATACGCGCTTCTATCATCACTTGGCGCAGTGGAATATCGATCTTGGCAATGATTTGTTTTATCTCGTTGACGCGAGACGCAATATCTGTCACGAACAATTGGTTGGTTCGTGGCTCTGCCATCACACTGCCGCGTGCGCTGAGCAATCGACCTTGGTTGCTACGCATATGGGATAGCCCGACACCTAGACCATGTGTCATTTGCGTCACATTGGCGTGCGACGCACCCATGGCTGACCCATCATGGTGACGAGGCGATGGATGGTATTGCCCAAAAGGATGTTTACTAGAGAGATAGAGCATGGCATTGCTATCGATTTCCGGTGGCATAGCGCCGAATCCATGCGCAGCCTGAGTGGCGCCGACCAAGCCCCCAAAGCCTTGCAAGTGTTGGGCAACATCTGCCGCTTTGGCGTAATTCAAAATAAAGTTATGCGTGATCAGCGGTTCCAAATTTTGTAGGGCCTGTCGCATCTCCAACTCTTGCTTATCGCGCGCTGCTATTTCATTACGCGTAGCGATCCAAATGACATTGCCCTGTCGCCGTTGGCTGAGACCTTTGGTTTGCGTAATGATGTCTAGCACTTGGTCCCATGGCACTTGGTGCAACCGCAAGGACAAACTGCCTGTCACACTGTCAGAGGCCACTACATTCAAACCGGTGAAATCAGCAATGATTTGCAAGGCTGCACGCACCTCAATCGATTGAAAATTCAAAGTCAATGGTTTACCTGTGTATACGGGGGTAGCCTCTTGCGCCATACCTACACCCCCAAGCAGCACAAAACATGCGCCTACAACATAGCCAGCACAGCGCGTCAAGAATTGCTGCATATACGCATACAGAACTTCTGCCTTTACAAATGCGATCCGATATTTAGGATGCATCGTCGGTCAATTGCAGACTAGCTTCTCGCGCAATCCATCGCCCCAATTCATCTTGGTGCAGTTCTTGGAGTAAGACTGCGTTGTGCGTGATCTGCGACACGCGGCCAAAGTTTTGCCCCAAATACGCACCCAGAGGCACGCTCTGGATACCGAGGCGTTGTTGTCCCTTCACATGAATCAAAGCGTGGGTATTTCTTCCTTGCTGAATAAAACCAACCAAACGTAAATCTTTTAAGCTGTAAAACTCCAGCGGTTGCTTCTCTCTTTCAAACTCTTGCACCATCCAAGGCTCTGGGTTTGTATGGCTTTCCGCCAGTGGCAGTACTTGCGCTATCTCCTTATTCTGGTGAGGGTTGTCATCCCAAAATCCGCTCGCTAATGAGTAGCCAGAACCCAATCCTATAGCCAAGACAAAGCCAGCGCATAACATGACACCACCTTTGATACAACGCTTTCGCCATAACTGATGCTGGCGTTGCTGACGCGTGGGATAAAAGCAGATACCTCGTCCAAGTTGCGCTTGCGCCAGCGTTTCTAGAGGAGCTACACACATCAAGCGCCATTGTTTTTCATCACACAACTTGCGAATTGACACCATACGTTGGCTTGCCAAAGCGAATATTTCCCAAGCGCATAAGCCGTCTAAGAAGGGCGCTTCTTGTAATGCAACGAAGTCAAAATACCAGTCACTGGTATCTGTTGCAAACTGAATTTGTAGTTCCTCGCACACCTGCGCGTCAAGCTCTCGCTTTGATAATTCAACCGGCAGCGACACCACAGTTCGAACATACCAAGAAGCATCCAAACCAATGGCGACCGTATGTTTATTCCCGTCTAACCATACAGTGAGTCCCAGTTCTTCATCTCGTTCTATTTGTATGGTTGTTATGTCATCCATCACTCACTCACCTTTGTAATCTAAGCAAAGGCGGATTTTTAAAGAGGTAAGTTGTCATGTGCGCATGCTCTACTAGCAGAGTTTGCGACTTTCACACAGTTTTTATAATGTCCCATGGCGAATCCCAAAACACCCCCCTCTTCTGAAAACCAAAGCGACGCCCGTCCAGAGCCTCGATCTATGGTCGGCACATTGCTTTTATGGGCTTTTGGATTTATGGCCGCCTGCGGCGTAATCGTTGCTTTGCTCGTTGGCGTGGCATTGGCCATGGCCTATCCACAACTGCCTGATGTGAGCGAACTGTCTGACTACCGCCCCAAGTTATCGATGCGGGTCTATTCGGTAGATGGCACGCAAATCGGTGAATTTGGTGAAGAACGCCGCAACCTGATGCCTTTCAAAGACATACCCAAAGTCATGAAAGACGCAGTATTGGCCATTGAAGATGCGCGCTTTTACCAACATGGTGGGGTTGACTACATCGGTTTGCTGCGCGCGAGTTTGGCCAATCTTGGGCGCGCCAAAAGCCAAGGCGCCTCGACCATCACCATGCAAGTTGCACGCAATGTGTATTTGTCATCTGAAAAAACTTTCACTCGAAAAATTTATGAGATCTTGCTCACCACCAAGTTGGAGCACAACCTCAGCAAGGACCAGATCTTTGAAATTTATTTGAACCAAATTTATTTGGGTAACCGTGCCTTCGGCTTTGCAGCCGCATCCGAAGCGTATTTCGGCAAACCTTTAAAAAATATCTCGATAGCCGAAGCGGCCATGTTGGCCGGTCTTCCTAAAGCGCCCTCTGCCTACAACCCCATCAGCAATCCGAAACGCGCACGTTCACGCCAGCTCTACATCATTGAGCGCATGGAGGAACATGGTTTTATTACCAAAGAGCAAGCAGCCGCCGCCAAATTAGAAGACCTCAAAATTCGTACCGCCATGAGCGGACTCAACACCCATGCGGACTACGTCGCAGAGATGGCGCGTCAGTTGATGTTTGCGCAATACGGCACCGACATTTACACACGCGGGTTAAATGTCTACACCACCATCCGCGCCAGCGACCAGCAAGCGGCTTACTCTGCGCTGCGCCGCGGCATCATGGACTATGAACGCCGCCAACACTACCGTGGCCCTGAGAAATTCATCACCTTGCCCACCAACCCTTCCGAGTTAGAAGACGCCATCGACGACGCTTTAATTGAGCAAGGTGACAAAGGTGACTTATTGGCTGCTGTTGTTTTAGAGGCTACACCCAAAAAAGTACGCTTAGTTCGTCGCAATGGCGAGACCATCGATGTCACGGGTGAAGGTTTACAGCCTGTGCAGTCGGGCTTGTCCGACAAAGCGCAACCCAATATCAAGTTGCGCCCTGGCGCTTTGGTACGAATTACTAAAACACCAAAAAATACTTGGGAAATCACACAACTCCCAGAAGTAGAAGGTGCGTTTGTAGCCATTGATCCGCGCGACGGGGGCATACGCGCTTTGGTGGGTGGATTTGATTTTGAGAAAAATAAATTCAACCATGTCACCCAAGCTTGGCGCCAGCCTGGGTCGAGCTTTAAGCCTTTCATCTATTCAGCAGCGCTTGAAAAAGGATTCACGCCTTTGACCGTGATCAACGATGCACCTTTGTTTTTTGATGCCAGTGTGACGGGTGGGCAACCGTGGGAGCCCAAGAACTACGATGGCACCTTTGAAGGCCCCATGTCGATGCGCAAAGGTTTGGCGAAATCTAAAAACATGATTTCGATCCGCATCCTGCAATCGGTTGGCGCCCAAAACGCACAAGACTGGATCACCCGTTTTGGATTTGAAGCCGACAAACATCCGCCCTACCTCACGATGGCGCTGGGCGCTGGCTCTGTCACACCTTTGCAAATGGTCACGGGTTATTCTGTTTTCGCCAACGGTGGCTACCGTGTCAATCCATACCTCATCACCAAAGTCACCGACCAAATGGGCAAGGTGTTGTCTGAATTCAAACCACCTGAACTCGATGAATCGGTGCGCGCCATTGATGCACGTAATGCGTTTGTGATGACCAGCTTGTTGCAAGAGGTCACACGCTCTGGAACGGCTGCACGCGCATCCGTGGTGTTGAAACGCAATGATATTTACGG
>DDYJ01000143.1 GCA_002347905.1 Comamonadaceae bacterium UBA2237
CCGCTTACTGGGCAAACCAGGACGTATCGTGGCGCTTCAAAAGTTTTTAGACCATATTGAAAAACACGACAAGGTGTGGGTATGCCGCCGTATTGATATCGCTCGCCATTGGAAGAAGGTGCATCCTTTTCAATCGAAATAATTTTTTGTATCAAGACACTTTTTTGAGACAACCCACTGAAATATTGCGTTTTGCACAAAAACAAAAAGACCACTTAAAGATGACTCCGACATTGATCACTTTGCAGCAAATTAACAATCTGCCACGCTCTGAGGCAACCGCCTTGTTGCAAGGTTTGTACGAACACTCCGACTGGATTGCTGAGCAAGCTTTAGACGCCCGCCCTTTTGCGTCTGCAGCTGCACTCAAGTATGCGATGGTGAAAGTGTTACAGCGCGCAGGCCGTGACGCCCAAATCGCTTTGGTGCGCGCCCATCCTGAATTGGCTGGTAAGGCGATGGTTAGCAAAATTCTGACCGCCGAATCTACCAACGAGCAAAGCACGGCAGGATTGACGGACTGCACGCAAGAAGAGTTTGCGCTTATTCAACAACTCAACGCTGACTACAACGCCAAGTTCGGCTTTCCTTTCATCTTGGCAGTTCGTGGCCCGCGTGGAACGGGGTTGACACGCCAGCAAATCATTCGTACTTTTGAGCGGCGTTTGCAGCACCATCCCGACTACGAGTTGGCGGAGTGTTTGCGCAATATTCACCGCATTGTTGAAATTCGCCTCAACGACAAATTGGGTTACCAACCAGCGCTTGGAAACGAAGTGTGGGATTGGCATGAATGGTTGGCGCAATTTAGTGACGTAGGCGCTGTCAACAAGAAAGCACCCCATGTCGCACGCGAAGAACTTACCGTCACCTACCTCACAGACGCGCATCGCAAATGTGCGCGCACGATTGAGCTCGGCATGCAAGCTTGCGGATTTGATGAGGTCAAGATAGACGCTGTAGGCAATGTCGTTGGTATTTACAAATCCAACAAGCCCCACGCCAAAACTTTGATGACAGGCTCCCACTACGACACCGTCCGCAATGGCGGAAAGTACGACGGGCGCTTAGGCATATTTGTACCTATGGCTTGCGTGCGGGAACTCGCNNGAAGAAGGCCAGCGCTACAAGGCTACCTTCTTAGGGTCTGGCGCATTGGTCGGCGACTTCAAACCAGAATGGCTTGAACAAAAAGATGCTGATGGCATCAGCATGCGTCTAGCTATGCAACAAGCAGAATTTAAGGTCGCGGATATTGCACAACTCAAACGTCGGCCAGAAGATTACCTTGGGTTTATTGAGATACACATTGAACAAGGACCCGTTTTAAACGAGCTCGACATCCCACTGGGTGTAGTCACATCGATCAACGGTAGTGTGCGTTTTGTAGGTGAAGTCTCGGGCATGGCAAGCCACGCGGGTACCACGCCCATGGACCGCCGGCGCGACGCTGCTACTGCAGTTGCAGAGTTGACCTTGTATGTAGAGAAACGAGCCCTTCAAGACGCTGACACATGCGTTGGAACTGTCGGTCAACTTCAAGTACCCAATGGATCTGTCAATGTTGTTCCAGGTCGTTGTCAATTCAGTCTTGATTTACGTGCAACAACCAACGCAAAGCGAGACGCGCTAATGCAAGATGTTCTCGCAGAGTTGCAAGCCATTTGCGAGCGACGTGGCCTGCACTACACAATCGAGGAAACCATGCGTGCTAGTGCAGCGCCTAGCAACCCTGTATGGCAAACGCGCTGGGAAAAGGCGGTGCAATCGCTGGGTGTGCCTGTGTTCCATCTCCCAAGCGGTGCCGGCCATGACGCCATGAAGTTGCACGAGATCATGCCCCAGGCGATGTTGTTTGTGCGCGGGCAAAACGCAGGTATTAGCCATAACCCACTAGAGAGCACCACCAGTGATGACATGCAATTGGCGATTGATGCCTGCATGCATTTGTTGGGTAACGTTATCCCTTGATGTCAACTGCCTAACGCAAAATCATGACAAATAACACCCAATACACCCAACTAGACGCATGGATTGACGCGCACTTTGACGAACAAGTGAAGTTTCTGCAAGCTTTGATACGCGTGCCCACCGACACGCCACCGGGTAACAACGCGCCCCATGCCGATCGTACAGCCGAGCTGCTCAAAGACTTTGGCTTTGAAGCTGAAAAATACCCAATCCCTCAACATGAAGTCCATGACTACGGCCTAGAAAGCATCACCAACCTGATCGTGCGCCGCAAATATGGTCCAGGAAAAACAATCGCCTTGAACGCCCACGGTGATGTAGTCCCTCCAGGTGAAGGCTGGACCAAAGACCCCTACGGTGGTGTGATTGAGAACGGAAAAATATTTGGCCGCGCAAGTGCAGTCAGCAAATGCGATTTCTCGACATTTACCTTCGCTACGCGTGCACTAGAGGCTGTCAACGCCGCGTCTCAAAACCAACTAAAAGGCACTTTGGAATTGCATTTCACTTATGACGAAGAGTTTGGTGGACTGCTTGGTCCTGGCTGGTTGCTCGAAAAAAAACTCACCAAACCCGACTTGATGATTGCGGCGGGGTTTAGCTACCAAGTGGTCACCGCCCATAACGGCTGTTTGCAAATGGAAGTCACCGTGCACGGCGAAATGGCACATGCTGCGATTCCAGACAGTGGCACCGATGCATTACAAGGTGCTGTAAATATCTTGCAAGCCCTGCACGCCCTCAATAGCCAATACCTCCAAACCAGCTCTTCAGTAGAGGGCATTACCCACCCTTATTTGAATGTAGGCCAAATTCATGGCGGCACGAACACCAACGTGGTACCTGGCAAAGTCGTTTTCAAATTGGATCGACGCATGATTCCAGAAGAAGACCCTGCCCAAGTAGAAGCCAATATTCGCCAGACCATTGAAAAAGCCGCACAGACTTTCCGACCTGCTCGCGGTGGCAACCAGATCAAAGTAGATATCAAGCGTATTTTGTTGGCTAATTCTATGAAGCCTTTAGCAGGTAACCAAGCATTGGTAGACGCTATTCAAAAGCATGGCAAAGTTGTATTTGAAGAAGCGATACCTGCTGTAGGCACTCCTCTGTATACCGACGTACGTCTATATGCAGAACGGGGTATTCCTGGTGTGATTTATGGCGCAGGGCCTCGCACCGTGTTGGAATCGCACGCAAAGCGAGCAGATGAAAGACTAGATTTGGAAGATCTGCGCCGCGCGACCAAAGTGGTGGCTAGAACCTTGCAAGATTTGTTGTGTTAAAAAGAAAAAAGCCTCGATTTCTCGAGGCTTTTTAGTTTTTGGCGCGGCTGGCAGGAATCGAACCCACGACCCCTTGGTTCGTAGCCAAGTACTCTATCCAGCTGAGCTACAGCCGCTTTGTAAAGATACAAATTCTAACATAGGCAATTGCAGTTCTATTTCTCTCATCACTCCGCCAACACACCAATCTCTTTGGTTACTTCACTCCAACGCGTAAATTCTGTTACTAAAAACTTCCTGACATCTTCTA
>DDYJ01000058.1:0-237 GCA_002347905.1 Comamonadaceae bacterium UBA2237
GATGACCATGTTCGATTCACGCCCCGGCACACCAGCCGCCAATTTGCACGACGACACGCCGCACGCGGTGAAATTGCGCCGTTTGCAAGAAGTACAAAAAATCATCGACGACAACATGCGCGCCATCAACGTAGAACGCGTAGGGACTGTCCAAAAGATTTTGGTCGATGGCATTTCACGCAAAGACGCCAACGAGTTGCGTGGGCGCACCGAATGCAATCGGGTGGTGAATTTTCA
>DDYJ01000058.1:358-786 GCA_002347905.1 Comamonadaceae bacterium UBA2237
CGCATTTTTTTCATCATGTCTTGCATTTGCTCAAATTCTTTGAGCAAGCGGTTCACGTCTTGCACCTGAACACCGGCGCCAGCAGCAATACGGCGTTTGCGTGTGGCTTTGATGAGCTCGGGTTTGCGTCGCTCTAAATCAGTCATGCTGTGGATGATGCCTTGCTTGCGGCCAATGTCTTTTTCCGCCTTACCCATGTCCACATCTTTGGCCTTCGCGGCCATTTGGGTTGGCAGTTTGTCCATCAAATTCGACAAGCCGCCCATGGAGCGCATTTGTTGAATTTGCGAGAGGAAGTCGTTCAAGTCAAAGTTGTCGCCGCGTTTGACTTTGTCGGCCAATTTTTGGGCGGCCGCCATATCGACGCCCGCGGTGACTTGCTCGACCAAGGCCAAGATATCGCCCATGCCCAACACGCGCTGTGCATG
>DDYJ01000058.1:915-7371 GCA_002347905.1 Comamonadaceae bacterium UBA2237
GTGATTTGACGCACCGACAAAGCCGCACCGCCGCGTGAATCACCGTCGAGCTTGGTCAGCACAATGCCGGTCAGAGGCAAGGCGTCTTTAAATGCTTTGGCAGTGTTGATCGCGTCTTGTCCTTGCATCGCGTCAACCACAAACAAGGTTTCAACCGGGTTCAATACTTTGTGCAGCGATTGAATTTCTTGCATCAAGGCTTCGTCTATGCCTAATCGGCCCGCGGTGTCGACTAACAACACGTCAAAGTAATGTTTGCGGGCATAGTCCAGGGCATCACGCGCAATGTCTTGCGGTTTTTGGTCGGCGCTGCTGGGGAACCATTCGGCACCGACTTGTGCTGTGACGGTTTTGAGTTGCTCGATCGCTGCTGGGCGGTAGACGTCCCCCGAGACCGTCAACACTTTCTTTTTGCGTTGCTGGATTAACCAACGCGCAAGTTTGGCGGTGGTGGTGGTTTTACCGGCACCTTGCAAACCGGCCATCAAAATTACTGCAGGGGGTTGCGCTGCCAGATTGAGATCGCTGACCCCATCGCCCATGGTGGCAGCGAGTTCTTGGTTGACGATACCGACCAACGCTTGACCCGGTTGCAAAGAACCCACGACTTCTTGGCCTAACGCTTTTTCTTTCACCCGAGCAATGAAGTCACGCACAACGGGCAAGGCCACATCGGCCTCTAGCAAGGCCATGCGTACTTCACGCAACATGTCGGCCACATTGCTTTCGGTGATACGCGCCTGCCCGCTGATGTGTTTGACGAGGCGAGAGAGTTTGTCGGTAAGGGCTGAAGCCATATTTATCCCCGTAGGGGTTTCGTGAGATGCGTCAAGCAAAACGCTAAACTTGCCCAATGATTTTAGCCAGTGACATCTCTCCCAACCTTTGGTTAGGGATACCCACCGCTTTAGCCTACGCGCTCACTGCGTGGATGGGTCCTCGCCTTGCATCTGGTTCCGGCCACCGCTTGTTGGTAGTGCCTTGGTTGCTCCATGCTTTGGGTTTGGCCTATGCATTGTTTGGCTCACAAGATGGTGTGATGCGCTTTGGCTTTGCGCCCGCTTTGTCTGTCACCGTGTGGTTGATGCTGACGTTTTATGTTTTAGAACAGCATTGGTTTCCTAGACTGCAAACCCGTTGGACCTTGATGGCGATAGGTGCATCGGTGGTGTTGATTGCGGCTGTGTTTCCAGGTGCGCCCATGCATACCAATGCATCCCCGCTGCTGCCTTTGCACTGGGCATTGGGTATTGCGTCGTACGGGCTTTTTGCTGCGGCTTTGGTACACGCCACTATCTTGTCGCAAGCGGAAAAAAATATGCGTATGGCAGTCGATGCATCGATTGATGTGCCTATCCTTACTTTGGAGCGTTTGACATTTCGCTTTGTCTCAGCGGGCTTTGTCTTGCTGACAGCCACACTTTTAGCTGGGTGGTTGTTTAGCGATAGTTTGTATGGCGCCCATGCAGCTTGGCGCTGGGACCACAAAACCGTGTTTTCTGTTCTATCTTGGCTCACCTTTGCGGTCTTGCTCATCGGTCGTCAGCGTTTGGGTTGGCGTGGTCGCACCGCCATTCGGTTTTTATATGCAGGTACTGGTTTGTTGTTGCTTGGCTATGTGGGCTCACGCTTTGTTTTGGAAGTGATCTTGGACCGCACGCCATGAAGTATGTGATTTGGGTGGCGATCATCTTTGTCGGTTTGTGGTGGATTCGTCAGCAGCGCAGTGGTTCCAACTCTCCTCTGAATAAAAAAAACAAGGGCTCGAATGTCATGCTGCCCTGTGCACACTGCGGTTTGCACATTCCTGAAACCGAGGCGGTTTTTGGACAGCACTTAGCCAACGGTAACCCTGCCCCCTATTGCAGCCCACAACATTTGCAACAACACGAGGGCCGTGCGTGAACCTTGGCGTTTCGCACTGGCAAGACGGTTGGTGGTCGCGCGCCTTGCGCATAGATTCCCCCAACTTTGGCGAGCGTCCGAGCGACGCGCAAATTGATTTGCTAGTCATCCACTCCATCAGTTTGCCGCCCGGCATGTATGGTGGCCCTGAAATAGAAGCGCTCTTTACCAACCAACTGGATTGGGACGCCCACCCTTACTTTGCGCAAATTCGCGATATGCAGGTCTCTTCGCACTTTGTGGTTCGCAGAGATGGACAACTGTTGCAGTTCGTGAGTTGCGACAAGCGTGCATGGCATGCAGGTAGATCGCATTACCGCGGGCGCGACAACTGCAACGACGATTCGATTGGCATTGAGTTAGAAGGCTTAGAGGGTGAAACCTTCGAAGCAGCGCAATACGACGCGCTGTCTGTTTTGTGCAAGATGCTTTTGAACCACTATCCAATTGCACACATTGCAGGCCACGAAGACATCGCCCCTGGACGCAAATGTGATCCCGGCGCCGGTTTTGATTGGCAGTTACTCCAACACAAATTAGAACTTTCAAATTCATTTTTCCCATCTGCGCGTTGCGACGGCAAAATTATCAAAAAAAATATGTAAGGCACCTCACCTTAGGCAAGTGGTCTGCTAGTTTTTGGTGCACTGGTTACACACCAAATTTATTGGGCTTTAGCGAAGCAAATCCCTTTGAAACTCTTATGAAATAAAGCTTTTATCCAAAAAAGCTAGTAGCTACATGGCTTAAATGCGCTGTTGTCTTAGGAAAATTTGATGACAGTTTTGCCATGTGGAAGAAAATACCCTCATATCCAAGAAAACACTACCCCTAGTGCCTTGATGGAGTCACGGACACCAGATATAGTGTGGGGACGCGTTGCTTCACTTTTTAAAAGTTCAACTTTCAAGTTGCAAGCCGCCAGCACACACGAATTGAAAAACAGGAAGAAAAACGACATGCAACTTGTTGAATCCACTACAAAAATTAATCCAACACCTTTCCCCGCATCTACCCAAGACCGCATCAGCGCCGACAGCCCGACCTTGTTGGCCCACTACCAAATTATTCGCCGTAACGGCGCGGTAGTTCCTTTTGAACCTGCCAAGATTGCCGTAGCCATGATGAAGGCATTTTTAGCGGTACATGGCACCCAAGGCGCAGCGTCTGCCAGCGTGCGCGAAACCGTCGACGTTTTGACCCAAGGCGTAGTGCGCGCCTTGATGCGCTCGCGTCCAGGCGGCGGCACTTTCCACATTGAAGACGTGCAAGACCAGGTCGAACTCGGCTTGATGCGCGGTGGCCACCACGAGATTGCCCGTGCTTACGTGCTCTACCGCGAACGCCGCACCCAAGAGCGCGCCCACACCAAGGAGCAAGCTGCTCCTGCCACCCCTGTTTTGCACGTGCTCGAGGGCGGCCAGCGTGTTCCCTTGGACCAGCAACACCTCCAACGCCTGATCAACGATGCCTGCGCTGGATTGGGTGCAGATGTGCAAGCTGAGCCTATCTTGGCCGAGACTATGCGCAACCTCTATGACGGCGTGCCCATGGACGAGGTCTACAAAGCCGCCATCTTGGCCACCCGCACCCTGATCGAAAAAGACCCCGACTACACCTACGCCACCGCACGTTTGCTGATGCACACCATCGCCAAAGAGGTGCTGGGCAAAGAAGTTCTGCACGCTGACATGGGCCAACACTACGCGCAGTACTTCCCACAGTTCATCAAGAAGGGGGTTGACAACGAATTGCTCGACCCACAAATGTTGCAGTTTGATTTGCAGCGCTTGGGCTCTGCGCTCAAAGCCGGCCGCGATTTGAAGTTTGACTACCTCGGTCTGCAAACACTGTATGACCGCTACTTCCTGCACGTGCGCAAGCAACGCATCGAATTGCCACAAGCGTTTTTCATGCGCGTCGCCATGGGCTTGGCCTTGAACGAAATCGACCGCGAAGCGCGTGCCATTGAGTTCTACGAAGTGTTGTCGTCGTTTGACTTCATGTCGAGCACACCGACCTTGTTCAACAGCGGCACTTTGCGTTCACAACTCTCTAGCTGCTACCTCTCTACTGTGCCTGATGACTTAGACGGCATTTACGAGCTGATCAAAGAAAACGCTTTGCTTTCTAAATTTGCCGGCGGTTTGGGCAATGACTGGACCCGTGTGCGTGCCCTGGGCAGCCACATCAAGGGCACCAATGGCGAATCACAAGGCGTGGTGCCTTTCTTGAAGGTCGTCAACGACACCGCTGTCGCAGTCAACCAAGGTGGCAAGCGCAAAGGCGCTGTTTGTACCTATTTAGAGAGTTGGCACTTAGACGTCGAAGAATTCCTAGAGTTGCGCAAAAACACCGGTGACGACCGCAGACGCACCCACGACATGAACACCGCAAACTGGATTCCCGACTTGTTCATGCGCCGCGTGATGGAAAAAGGCGAGTGGACATTGTTCTCGCCTTCCGACGTACCTGATTTACACGACCTCTTTGGCGCCGACTTCGAAAAAGCGTATGTCGCTTACGAAGCCAAAGCCAAGAGTGGCGAAATCAAGCCTAGCAAAACCGTCCAAGCGACCGACATGTGGCGCAAGATGCTGACCATGCTGTTTGAAACTGGCCACCCATGGATCACTTTCAAAGACCCCTGCAATGTTCGTTCACCCCAACAACACGTGGGCGTGGTGCACTCGTCTAACTTGTGCACGGAAATCACGTTGAACACCAGCGATACCGAAACCGCGGTTTGTAACCTCGGCTCGGTCAATTTGTCACAGCACTTGATCGAAGGTGCGAACGGCAAAGAACTCGACCACGACAAACTCAAGCGCACCATCTCTACCGCGATGCGCATGCTCGACAACGTGATCGACATCAACTACTACGCCGTTAAAAAAGCACGTGACTCGAATTTGCGTCACCGTCCTGTCGGTTTGGGCATCATGTCCTTCCAAGACAGTTTGTACGAAATGCGCATTCCTTACGCTTCTCAAGAGGCGGTGGAGTTTGCTGACCGTTCGATGGAAGCTGTTTGCTACTACGCCTACTGGGCATCCACTGAACTTGCAAAAGAACGTGGCCAATATGCCAGCTACAAAGGCTCTTTGTGGGATAAAGGTGTTTTACCTTTGGACTCGTTAGACCTACTTGCTTCCGCACGCGGCGGTTACTTAGATGTTGACCGCTCCACCTCCATGGACTGGGAATCGCTGCGCCACAAAATTGCCAAAGACGGCATGCGCAATTCCAATTGCGTCGCGATCGCGCCTACAGCCACCATCTCCAACATCATCGGTGTGGATGCTTCTATTGAGCCTTGCTTTGGCAACTTATCGGTCAAGTCCAACTTGTCTGGAGAGTTCACCGTGATCAATAGCTACTTGGTGCGCGACTTAAAGCGCCTCGGTTTGTGGGACGACGTGATGGTCATGGACCTCAAACACTTCGACGGCTCACTGCGCCCTATCGACCGCGTGCCACAAGAGATCAAAGCCTTGTACGCTACAGCGTTTGAGGTCGAGCCACAGTGGTTGGTGGAAGCTGCATCGCGTCGCCAAAAATGGATCGACCAAGCCCAATCGCTCAACATCTATATGGCCGGCGCGTCTGGCAAGAAGTTGGATGAGACCTACAAGCTGGCTTGGTTGCGTGGCTTAAAAACTACCTACTACCTGCGTACATCTAGTGCACAACAAGTCGAGAAATCTACGGTGCAAGCAGGCTCACACAATTCCGTGTCATCGGGTTCGCCCACCGGTGGTTTGAGCCCGCTCGAAGCTGCTGCGATAGCTGCGCAAGCACAGCAGTTGAGTGCCGTGGCCGCAACCGACGTGAAGTTTTGCGGCGTTGACGATCCAACATGCGAAGCATGTCAGTGATTTCCGCTGACACACATTTGTATTTGCACAACACAAACACACGCCACACCCTTGGAACGCTTTGCGTTTGGGTGCAGAGCATTGATAATTAATAGATTGGAAAATAATTTATGTTGACCTGGGACGAAGAAGTCAAACCTTCAGCACCACCCTCTTTTGCAAGCGGCATGTCTAGCCGCCTGATGGATATCCCTCCCTCTCCAACTTCACATAGTGCGCAAGCACCGGTTGCCATGCGTACTTTGGATGACGGCGCGAAAGCACCTGTTATTCCAACACGCACCCCCCCAGTTTCTGCTGCGTCGACAACTGCCGCCACCAGCTCACGTCGCGTCAACGCGGCAGACAAGCGCATCATCAATGGCAGCACGGATGTGAACCAGTTGGTGCCTTTCAAATACAAATGGGCTTGGGAGAAATACCTGGCCACGTGCGCCAACCACTGGATGCCACAAGAAGTCAACATGACGCGTGATATCGCGCTATGGAAAGACCCCAACGGCCTGACCGATGACGAGCGTCGCTTGATCATGCGCAACCTCGGCTTTTTCGTCACAGCCGACTCTTTGGCTGCTAACAATATTGTGTTGGGCACCTACCGCCACATCACAGCGCCTGAGTGCCGCCAATTCTTGTTGCGCCAAGCGTTTGAAGAAGCGATCCACACCCACGC
>DDYJ01000058.1:7391-8337 GCA_002347905.1 Comamonadaceae bacterium UBA2237
TACCACGAAGTCAAATCTATCCGCGACAAAGACGAGTTCTTGATCCCGTTCATCGACGCCATCATGAACCCCAACTTCCATACGGGCACACCTGAGACCGACCAAACTTTGTTGAAGTCTCTGATTGTGTTTGCCTGCTTGATGGAAGGCCTGTTCTTCTACGTCGGCTTTACCCAAATCTTGGCACTCGGTCGCCAAAACAAGATGACAGGTGCTGCTGAGCAGTACCAATACATCTTGCGTGACGAATCGATGCACTGTAATTTCGGTATTGATTTGATCAACCAAATCAAACTCGAGAACCCACACCTGTGGACAGCGACTTTCAAAGAAGAAATCAAAGGCTTGTTCATGCAAGCGGTCGAACTCGAATACCGCTATGCCGAAGACACCATGCCCCGTGGCGTATTGGGCTTGAATGCGTCGATGTTCAAAGGTTATTTGCGCTATATCGCCAACCGCCGTGCGACCCAAATCGGTCTCGAACAGTTGTTCCCCAATGAGGAAAACCCTTTCCCTTGGATGAGCGAGATGATCGACTTGAAAAAAGAACGTAATTTCTTTGAAACCCGCGTGATTGAATACCAATCTGGCGGTGCTCTGTCTTGGGACTGATTTTTACAACTATATGGCCCTGAATTTGTTCGTCACTCTATCAAGCACCCACTTACGAGGTGTTGTGACGGACACAACGTGTTCATGGGGTTGGACCCGGGTCCAGCGCCATGAATCGCTTTGCATGCTACCAACCGGTGCAAAGTGTTTCCACTCAACGATCTAAAAAATTGATCTAGGAGAAAAGAAATGGCAACTGCAAAAAAACCGGCCGCTAAAAAAAAGGCCCCAGCAAAGAAAGTGGTAGCTAAAAAGCCAGCCGCTAAAAAAGTAGCCGCTAAAAAGCCGGCAGCCAAGAAGGTCGCAGCTAAAAAGCCAGCGGCAAAAAAAG
>DDYJ01000058.1:8355-9328 GCA_002347905.1 Comamonadaceae bacterium UBA2237
AAGTAGCAGCTAAGAAAAAGCCTGCCGCTAAAAAAGCTGCTGCAAAGAAGCCTGCTGCCAAGAAAGCTGCGCCTAAAAAGGCTGCAAAAAAACCTGCGCCCAAGAAAGCCGCGAAAGCACCCGTTGCTGTCGCTCACGCGCAAACCACTTTAAATCCTCAAGCTGCGTGGCCGTTTCCAACGGCAAGCAGACCCTGATTTTCAAACGATCAGAAACGGATTTATTGTTTACCCAAGCCCGACGCCGCAAGGCCTCGGGCTTTTTCTATGCTTGCGACAAGGCAAAGAATCAACCGATGTGTAAATCGCTGACTTGGTAGTTTTGTGGTCCACGCTGAGCAATCTTGCGTGCGCCGACTTCATTGCCAAGCGCTGCACATTTGTCGAGCGACCAGCCTTTTTCTAAACCAAATAGCAAGGCACCACGCCATGCATCGCCACAGCCTGTGGGGTCCACCACTTCTCTGGCTTTGACAGGAGGCACCAAGGTTTTTTGGCCATCGACCCACACCTCGCAACCATTCGCGCCCAGCGTCACGATCAAGCCTTTGACATGGCGTGACAGTTCTGCGCTGGAAAGCCCCGTGCGATCACACAGCATCTTGCCTTCGTAGTCATTCACCGTGACCCAAGTAGAGAGATGTATAAAGTGCATCAATTCTTTACCGTCGAACATAGGCAAGCCTTGGCCTGGGTCGAACACAAAAGGAATATCGGCGTGCTTGAATTGCTCCGCATGCTCAAGCATGGCGTCGCGGCCATCGGGTGAAATGATGCCCAACTGGATATCTGCCCGTTTTTCGATTTTGGTTTTATGCGCTTGCATCATTGCGCCAGGGTGGAAGGCGGTGATTTGGTTGTTGTCTTTGTCCGTCATGATCATGGCTTGTGCGGTGTAGGTATCTGAGACCGAGCGCACAAATTCACTGGATATGCCCAACTGCGACAACCGCACCAAGTAGTCTGCGCCATCG
>DDYJ01000058.1:9350-10401 GCA_002347905.1 Comamonadaceae bacterium UBA2237
CGACGCAAAGCTGGCACCAAAAAAGACACGTTCAAGATATGCAGTTGATCTGGCAAGATTTGCTCAGCAAACCGTCCTTCAAAATCCATGATGGTGTCAAACGCAAGTGAGCCGCATATTAGCGATGCCATAAAAATACTTTCTTAGAAAAATTAAGGGTAAAAAATCAAAGCGCGGTAACCGGCAATACGTTCACGTAAGGACGCATCAACCTCAAAACTAAACTGGACTCGTTGATCACGCAGGGCAACGATATGGTCTTGCAAATCTAAGTCTTGCACGCTGAAAACGCGCCGCACCACCACTTGGTCTTGCACATCGGTCAAAGTCACTTCGAGCCAAGGCGTAGCGACAGGATAGCGCTGGATATTTTTGAAACGCATTTGCAAGTGGAAACCACCGCCTGGGTTTTCGCTAAAACTGCTGTTTTCAATGAGGACGCTGTTAGGCTCTTGTGGCCACTCCACCTTGCAGGCCAGGGGTAGGCAGAAAGTCTCTAAGGTTTTACGCAATGCAGGCTCTTCAGCCACCAACCAATGGCGATTCCATACCAAGGCTTGCCAAAGAATGGCACATGCCAGCAATATCGAAAAGAAGGGCCAAAACCAACCTACGCTGCTATTCATTGGCTTTTGTGTGGCTTCGCTTGAGAACAAGCCTGGGCGTACCCCTTCTATCGCGTCACCTGCTTGCGAGAAAGTTGCCGCATCCATCGCATCTGTCTTGTGCGCAAAATACAAATGCGCTTCAAAGACGTTTTGGCATTTGCCACATCGCACCCAACCATTGGCAGCGCGAAGATGCTCTTCGCGTACTTTGAAAGCGGTTTGGCAGTTAGGGCAATGGGTGATGTGCATCAGAGAGTTGCCGTCATGAGAATCCAGCCATCTTCTTGATCGCTGACTTGTAGATTGCAATAAGGCGCATAGGCAAGTTGTAATTCTTGCGCCTGACGCTCCAATATACCAGCCAAAACCAAGTGGCCATTAGGTTTGACATGGCTACATAACAAAGGCGCTAGAACTTTCAAGGGTGTTGCCAAGATATTGGC
>DDYJ01000058.1:10433-13256 GCA_002347905.1 Comamonadaceae bacterium UBA2237
GTCACGCCATTGGCTTTGGCATTCAAAAGCGTGGAAGCAATCGCGGCTTCGTCGATATCCACAGCGTCAACACGCTGCGCGCCATGTAATGCTGCTGCAATCGCCAAAATGCCAGAACCGCATCCGTAGTCAAGCACGCGCACAGAGGGTTGAGTTTGCGAAGCGATCCAACGCAAACACATGCGCGTGGTGGGATGGGTACCTGTTCCAAATGCTAAGCCAGGATCCAAACGAATAAAGCGCTTAGCTTGCGCAGGTGGTTGATGCCAAGTCGGAACGATCCAAAAGTCTGGGGTGATCTCAACAGGTTGAAATTGGGATTGGGTGAGCATGACCCAGTCTTGGTCTTCTACGGCACCCACACCAAGGCTTTTGCAATTGGCAAAAAAGTCTTGCACCAACAACAAACGCTCAGCGTCTTGGGCTGTCACTTCTTTGGCAAACAAAGCAACCACCTTGGAACGCTGCCAAGCCTCTTTAGGCGGCGGCATGCCAGGTTCGCCAAAAAGTGCTTGTTCTGACTCCGTCAGCGCATCCGCGTCTTCGACCGAAACGCTCAAGGCGTCAAGTGCTTCCAAAGCCTCACTGATGTCTGACACGCTCGACTCTGGGCAAACCAAGCCCAGTTCAAACATCATTTTTTATGAGCAGCAAGCCACTCTTCCAAATAATGGATGTTGGTACCACCTGCTTCAAATTTGGCGTCGTTCATCAACTCGCGATGCAAAGGAATGTTGGTGTTGATACCTTCAACCAATGTTTCTGCTAAGGCTGTGCGCATACGTGCCAAAGCTTGTTCGCGGTTATCGCCATACACAATGATTTTTCCGATCATTGAATCGTAATAGGGTGGCACAAAGTAGTTGGTGTAGGCGTGTGAGTCGACCCGCACACCAGGACCACCGGGCGCATGCCACATGGTGATACGACCTGGTGACGGCGTGAACTTGAACGGGTCTTCCGCATTGATACGGCATTCGATGGAGTGGCCTTTGACAGCGATATCGCGTTGTGTAAATGGCAACTTCATGTCAGCCGCCACCATGATTTGTGTTTTCACAATGTCCACGCCCGTGATGTATTCCGTCACTGGGTGCTCCACTTGCACACGGGTGTTCATCTCTATGAAATAAAACTCACCGTTCTCATACAAAAACTCAAAGGTACCTGCGCCGCGGTAGCCAATTTTTTTACAAGCGGCCACGCAGCGTTCTCCTATTTTGTCGATGAGTTTGCGGGGAATGCCTGGTGCAGGTGCTTCTTCAATCACTTTTTGGTGACGGCGTTGCATCGAACAATCGCGTTCGCCCAAATACACCGCGTTTTTAAATTTGTCAGCCAAGATTTGGATCTCGATGTGTCTTGGGTTTTGGAGATATTTCTCCATATAGACCGCTGGGTTGCCAAATGCTGAACCTGCTTCGGCTTTGGTCATAGACACTGCGTTGATGAGCGCTGCTTCAGAATGCACCACACGCATGCCGCGACCACCCCCACCGCCAGCGGCTTTGATGATGACGGGATAACCCACCATCTTGGCAATGCGACGGATTTGCGCAGGGTCATCTGGCAATTCACCTTCAGAACCAGGCACGCAAGGCACGCCAGCTTTAATCATGGCCTGTTTAGCCGACACTTTGTCACCCATGATGCGGATTGACTCGGCAGTGGGGCCAATGAATTGGAAACCGCTTTTCTCAACGCGCTCCGCAAAATCAGCGTTCTCGCTTAAGAAACCGTAACCAGGATGGATGGCCTCAGCATCAGTCACTTCTGCCGCCGCAATGATGGCGGGCATATTGAGGTAGCTTTGGGTGGAGGACGCTGGACCGATACAAACCGCTTCATCGGCGAGTTTGATGTACTTGGCTTCTCTGTCGGCTTCGGAATAAACCATCACCGCTTGGACGCCGAGTTCGCGACAAGCGCGCTGCACGCGCAAGGCGATCTCGCCACGGTTGGCAATCAGAATTTTTTTGAACATGCGCAACTACCGGGATTTAAGCGATGACAAACAAAGGCGCGCCGTATTCCACTGCCTGGCCGTTTTGGGCCACGATTTGGGTGATGGTGCCTGACTTGTCAGCCTCAATTTCGTTCAAAATCTTCATCGCTTCGATGATGCAAATGGTCTGGCCTTCTTTGACCTGGGTGCCCACTTCCACATAGGCCGCCGCCTCAGGACTGGATGAACGGTAAAAGGTGCCAACCATGGGGGACTTCACCACATGGCCCTGCGGCTCTGCTGCGGCGGCAGTCGCTGCAATTTCTGCTGGTGTTGTTGCTACAACCGGTTCGACCGCTACTGGCGCAGCAGTTGTTGCGACAGGCATCGTTGACACAACGGGTTGTGCGACGTGCGAGGCTTGGGATGGAGCACTCTTGACGATACGAACCTTGCCTTCAGCCTCTGTGATTTCAAGTTCAGAGACATTGGAGTCAGAGACCAGGTCGATCAGCGTCTTGAGTTTTCTCAAATCCATAAAATACCTTATTTGTTATCAAAGAGGGGCTAATTTACACCAATTTCAGCTTCCTAGGCCCAGGCTTGGATCTCTTTGGCGCTTAATTTGCCCAATTTACGCTGGATTAGATGGCCTTTTTCGTCCAACACCACGGTAAAAGGCAAACCGCCTTGTTCATTGCCTAAAAGTCGGCCCAATTCGGTGCCTGTCATTCCAGCTAAACCAATAGGGTAACTGATGGCAGTTTGACTGAGGTACTGACGTACGCGGCTGGGTTGGTCAATTGCTAATCCAACCATTTGCCATCCTTTGGCAGCATTTTGACGAAAAAAGACGTCCAATAAAGGCATTTCTTCGA
>DDYJ01000188.1:0-5088 GCA_002347905.1 Comamonadaceae bacterium UBA2237
CAAGCAATCCTTAACGAAGTACAAGTCAGGCATGTGAGATTTGCATGACGGCTAACACCACATCGCATAAAAAGAATCCATTTGATCGCATCATCGACAGCATTGAATGGTTAGCGGCCTTGTTTGTAGGCATAGTGGCCGCGAATATTTTTATCGCTGTGGTGTTGCGAAAATTTTTTGATACATCGATTCCAGACAGTTACGACTTTGGTCGTTTACTACTTGGTATTTTGATTTTCTGGGGCATTGCCGCTACCAGCTACCGCGGCAACCATATCACCGTCGATTTGTTGTGGAGCAGTTCGAGCCCCCGTGTACGTCGCTGGATCGATGTGTTTGCCACCTTGGTCTTATTGCTGGTGGTCACGGTGCAAACCATCATGTTGTTTGACAAAGTGAGCATGACACAACGCGATAACGTGTTGACCTACGACTTGAATTTACCCACTTGGCCGTTTTTTGCATTGGCATGGATGGGGGATGTTTGCGCGGTATTGCTCATTGCCATTCGAACCTGGCGCTTAATTTTTCAGCCAGAGGCGCTGATCGACCATCCAGAAACCAAATCTAGCGAATAAGCTTTTACCTCTATGGAACTCAGTACCAATGCGGTTGCCGTAATCGGCTTTGTGGTCTTATTTGTTTTGATGCTTTTGCGCGTTCCAGTTGGTATGGCCATGGGTCTGGTTGGTGTCGTCGGCTATAGCTATATCGCTGGTACCGGGCCTGCATTGAAATTGGTCGGGCAAACCTCCATGCGCACAGTAACCGACTACACCTTTGGTGTGATTCCCATGTTCATGTTGATGGGCGCGTTTGTCTCGGTGTCAGGTGTGAGCCGTGAGTTGTTTCGTGCCGCCAATTCCTGCATCGGCCATTTACGTGGTGGATTGGGCGTTGCCACTGTTTTGGCTTGCGGTGGGTTTGCTGCTATTTGCGGATCCTCCGTTGCAACAGCTGCCACGTTCTCTGCCGTTGCGTATCCAGAAATGCGGCGCTACGGCTATCCACAATCTTTTGCAACCGGAGTAATTGCCGCTGGCGGCACCTTAGGCGCTATGTTGCCGCCTTCCACAGTGTTAGCTGTCTATGCGATTTTGACCCAACAAGACATTGGCAAGTTGTTCATGGCTGGCATTGTTCCGGGCCTTCTTGCTATGGGCATGTATGTCACCACCATTATGCTGATCGTATTTTTCAGACCTGAATGGTTGCCTGCTGGCGAGCCCAAGCCTTTTGCTGAACGTCTTGCAGGCTTGAAAGATGTCTGGGCCCCGTTGGTTTTATTCTTATTTGTCATCGGCGGTTTGTACGGTGGATTTTTTACACCCACAGAAGCAGGCGGTGTTGGCGCGAGCGGTGCTTTTTTGCTGGGCGTGTTTCGCGGCAAGTTAGACCGCGCGGGTATTCTTGAGGCTTTGTTATCCGCCACTAGAACTGCGGCGGCCGTATTTACGGTATTGATTGGTGCGTTGCTGTTTGGTTATTTTTTAACCATCACACAAACACCGCAAAAGCTCACAGAATTTCTCACCAGTTTAGGGATTGGTCGCTATGGGGTTCTAGCTCTGATCATGCTGATGTACTTGGTTTTGGGATGTTTGATGGATGCCATGGCCATGATAATTCTCACCGTGCCAATTATTTTTCCAGTCATCGTACAACTGGGATTTGATCCAATTTGGTTTGGCATCATCATTGTTATGACGGTAGAGCTTGGATTGATTCATCCACCTGTGGGTATGAATGTGTTTGTTATTAAGAGTGTGGTCAAAGACGTCACATTTATGACCATCTTCAGAGGCGTTATTCCATTTGTGGTGACGGACATTTTGCGATTGGTGATCTTGATCGCATTCCCCATCATCGCCTTGTGGCTGCCTAGCCGGCTATAGGGCTCGTCAACACACTTTATAAAAACTCAAAAACACGCCATCTGGGGCGCGCATGCCAACACCGATGAATTGGTGCTCTGCTAACCACAACCATTTTTCAGAAGACGGCTCCATCTGCGGCTGGCAGCGAAAGTAGACACGCGCAGGGTCGACCGGTTGGCCATTGCGGATCTTTGCAGAGTCCTCTGCAGATGCCACACGCAACGCGGTATTTTTAACAAACACGCGACTTCCGTCATCTAACTCCAATACATAACGCGCATCCAAGTGGGCATGCCGTCCGTCTTCCACCAATAACTGATAGTCCGCGCCACCCGCGAGGATTCGCCCGTTGAGCAAAGGCCCTGTGACGACACCTCCCGTAATGGGAATCATGCGACGTAACCCAAACGTAGTTGCACCCACTTCGACGGGCGCGTCAATCGTGACACTCAAATCACAAACGTGTTCAAGGACTGGTGGAAGAAAAGTCATGATGTTTGTAGCCTTTGCTTTGCAAATTCAACATACCAATCCAAACTTGCTGGATTGGCCATTGCGTCTTTGTTCACTACTTTTTCAATCGGTTGGCCGAGTAGCAATTTTTTTATCGGTAACTCTTGTTTCTTCCCAGACAAGGTACGCGGAATTTCAGCCACTTGAAAAATGTCGTTCGGTACAAAACGTGGACTCAAAGCGGTTTTGATCGCATTGATGAGCTTGCTTTTCATGGCTTCGTCTAACGCGACCCCTTCGCGCAACACTACGAACAAAGGCATGTAACTTTCGCGGCCCAAATACTCTAAATCGACCACCATGCTGTCGAGCACCTCGGGCAACGCTTCTACTGCGCTATAGAGTTCACTAGTGCCCATGCGCAGACCGTGTCGGTTGATGGTGGCGTCACTCCGTCCATAAATAATGCACGCGCCTTCCGGTGTAATTTTGAGCCAGTCGCCATGGCGCCATACGCCGCCCATGTCAGCGGGGCCGTCCCCTCCGCCGGGTTGTCGTCCATGCCCAACGGGATACATCTCAAAATAGCTCGATAAATAACGCGCGTTGTTTTTGTCATTCCAAAAATACAAAGGCATGGATGGCAGAGGTTGCGCGCACACCAGCTCCCCTACTTCTCCAATGACTGGTTGTCCTTGCTCATTCCAAGCTTCTACGGCACAGCCTAGCAAGCGACATTGCATCTCGCCTACTCGCAATGGCAACTCGCGGTTACCACCAATGAACGCGCCAGCGAAATCTGTACCGCCAGAAATATTGCACCACCAGACATCGGTACCTAGTTGCTTTAATTGTTCAGTGCCCCAGCGCTGCGCGTCTTCGCTCAAGGGAGATCCTGTGGTGCCAAGTGCGCGTACCTTTTTTAGTTGCGGCATGCTTTTTAAGTCAACCCCAGCTTTTTGGCAGTTGGCAAAAAATGCTGCGCCCGCACCAAAAAATGTGACGCCGTGGTCTGCCGCAAAACGCCAGAGTGTTGACCAATCAGGCTTGTCTTTGGTGCCGCCGGGATTGCCGTCGTAAATCACGCAGGTGGTGCCGTTGAGTAAGCCACCGATTTGCGCGTTCCACATGACCCAACCTGTTGAGCTATACCAGTGAAAGCGCTCGCCCCAGCTGTTGGGGTGGTAACTACAACCAATATCGTTGTGCAAAATTTTGAGCGCCAAGGCCACGATGAGTGTGCCGCCATGTCCGTGGACGATGGGTTTTGGCAATCCTGTCGTGCCGCTGGAATACACAATCCACAACGGGTGGTCAAAGGGCAGCCACATGGGATGGAATGCCTCTACCGCGGCATCGTTGCGTGCAATCGTCTGGGCGAATGGCGTGCTGTTAGGCAAGCTTGCATCTGCTTTGAGATTGGGCAACATAATGAGATGCTCCACGCTTGGTAATGCGGCGCGCATATCAGCGACCACTTGCAAACGGTCGTGCTCTTTACCGCCGTAACGCACACCGTCACAGGCAATCAGCACCTTGGGTTCAATTTGCGTGAATCGATCGAGCACGGCATTGGCGCCCATATCCGGTGCGCAAATGCTCCACACACCACCCACACTCACTGTTGCCAAAAGCGCAACGGCAGCTTCAGCAATATTGGGCAAATAGGCCGCCACTCTGTCGCCTGGTTTCACACCCTGCGCTTGTAAATGCAAAGCAAGCGATGCGACTTGACGGCGCAACTCTGGCCAACTGAGTTCTTTTACAACACCTGATTCGTTTTGGCTAATGATGGCTTTGAATCCTGCTTGGTGTGCAGGATCCACATGGCGAAACATCTGGGCCGCGTAATTGCTTTGTGCACCGACAAACCACTCACCACCGGGCATAGCGTTTTTAGACAACGCCGCTTTATGGGGAGTGGGAGACTGCATGTCAAAGTAATCCCAAATGCTTTGCCAAAAGTCATTGAGTTCTGTCGTCGACCAACGCCACAGCGCGTCGTAACTGTCAAATTGCAAGCCGCGTTTTTCGCGCAACCAGTCTTGGTACAAACGAATTTGGGGAATATAGGCGGGAGGTTTGTCTCTAGCGATCATTGGTAAAGCTTATCCACGTTGAATTAGGCCCCGAAACAAGGACTAAGGTTTTCCATAATGTGTAGCCCTGGTGACAGGCGAAATGCTTGCGCGCGACCATATTCAGTGCACTTTATCCGATACCTAGCCAAGGATTTCACCATGCCCCGCAAAGTCATCATCACCTGCGCCGTTACCGGCGCCATCCACACGCCCAGCATGTCGCCGCATTTACCAGTGACTGCGAAAGAAATTGCAGACGCTGCCTTGGGCGCGGCCAAGGCAGGCGCAGCGATTGTGCATTTGCATGCACGCAACCCAGTAGACGGCAGCCCATCGCAAGACCCCGAACTATTCACACCATTTTTAAAAGAAATCAAAGAAAAAAGCAATGTGGTGATCAACCTCACCACAGGTGGCGCACCGACGATGACTATCGCTGACCGCTTGCGTCCCGCACACCATTTCAAGCCAGAAGTTGCCTCACTAAACATGGGTTCGATGAACTTCGGTTTGTACGACATGCTCAAACGCTTCAAAACCTTCAAGCATGACTGGGAAGTGCCTTATCTTGCCAATAGCGACGACCGTGTATTTAAAAACACCTTCAAAGATATTGCGCACATCTTGCAATCTTGTAGCGACAACGAAACGCGGTTCGAGATCGAGTGCTATGACAT
>DDYJ01000188.1:5111-6572 GCA_002347905.1 Comamonadaceae bacterium UBA2237
CCCCATCCTGATGATGTGATGCACATGAAGCGCACAGCGGATCGCTTGTTTGGCGACGCCTATGTGTGGTCCGTGCTTGGTGCCGGGCGCAACCAAATTCCAATTGCAACGCAATCTGCGGCCATGGGTGGCAATGTGCGGGTTGGTTTGGAAGACTCTTTGTGGGATGGTCCTGGCAAATTGGCCGAGTCCAATGCCGACCAAGTCACACGTATTCGCAAAATTATTGAAGGGCTTTCATTAGAAGTCGCAACGCCTGACGAAGCCCGTAAAATTTTGCAGCTCAAAGGCCACCACAACGTTAACTTCTAAGAACACCATGCGCATTTGGAAAAAAGATATCTCTCCCGCAATACTTGCGGCCAGCCATAGCAAAACTGCGACAGAGCATTTAGGCCTGGAGTTTCTAGAGGTGGGCGATGACTTTATCCGTGCGCGGGTTCCGGTCGATGAGCGCACCCGCCAACCCTATGGTCTTTTACATGGTGGCGTGAGTGTGGTGCTGGCTGAAACCATAGGCTCTTGCGGTGCACATTATTCGTGTCCATCCGATCACCGCGCGGTTGGTTTGGATATCAACGCCAACCATTTGAAAAGCGCTACCTCGGGATGGGTCACAGGCACAGCGCGTCCTGTTCATATTGGCAAAAGCACACAAGTCTGGCAAATCGATATGCACAACGATGCGGGCGAGTTGACGTGCGTGTCACGCATCACCATGGCAATTCTTGCCCCACGATGAATGCGCTAAACGCGCTTTTAATCATTCGGCAGACTTCACCCGTTCGCTTTTCCAATATACGTCGTCGCCACCGTCTTTACGGTTGAGCACACGGGCCAACACAAACATCAGATCACTCAAACGATTGAGATATTGGCGTGGAGCGTCTTTTAACGCCTCCTCATTACCCAAAGCCACGACTGCACGTTCGGCGCGACGTGCCACGGTTCGGCATACATGTGCCAAAGCAGCGCCACGGTTGCCCGCAGGCAAGATAAATTCTTTCAAGCGGGGCAAGTCTGCGTTGTAACGCTCAAGCGCCTCGTCAAGTTGTAACACGGCCTCGGCCTTCAGTAGTTCAAAGCCAGGGATGGACAACTCGCCGCCTAAATTAAACAACTGGTGCTGAATTTCGACCAACACATCTCTCACATCTGGCGGCATCTCTTCGCATAATAAAACGCCAATATTGGAGTTGAGCTCATCCACATCGCCCATGGCGTGCACGCGCAAACTGTTTTTGGAGACGCGTTGGTTATCGCCGAGCCCCGTTGTCCCAGCATCGCCAGTGCGGGTTGCAATTTGTGTGAGACGGTTACTCATTAGGGTTTTCCTTTGTTTATGTGCGCTTTTTCACTGACCGACATTATTGTGCCTGTCACCACCGTGGCGCGCTGAAACCTGTATATCTAATTAGAATGATTCGCTTACTTGGAGACACCGCATGAACGCCCCTACCT
>DDYJ01000188.1:6630-7319 GCA_002347905.1 Comamonadaceae bacterium UBA2237
CGCGAACAGCATGGCCGCGATGAGTCTGCCTTCACCGCTGTACCTCCACCCGTGGCTGTTGTGTTTGCCGAAAACACACAAGATGTAGCAGATGCTGTTGGGTTGGCTGCGCAGTACCAAGTCCCTGTCATTCCATTTGGTGTCGGCTCTTCGCTGGAGGGCCATCTGCTTGCTGTGCAAGGCGGCATCAGCATTGACGTGAGCCGCATGAACAAGGTGTTGTCTATCAACGCCGACGATTTGACCGTCACAGTGCAAGCGGGCGTGACACGCAAACAACTGAACGAAGAAATCAAAAGCACAGGTTTGTTTTTCCCTATCGACCCAGGCGCCGACGCCACGATTGGTGGCATGAGTGCCACGCGTGCAAGCGGAACCAACGCGGTACGTTACGGCACCATGCGTGAAAACGTGTTGGCTTTAGAGGTTGTTACATCGAGTGGCCAAGTTATTCGCACGGGAACACGCGCTAAAAAATCTTCCGCTGGCTACGACCTCACACGTTTGATGGTGGGAAGCGAAGGCACGCTAGGCGTGATCACCGAAATCACATTGCGTTTGTATCCTTTGCCTGAAGCGGTATTGGCCGCTGTGTGTTCGTTCCCAAGTATCGAAGCTGCTGTACGCACCACCATCACCATGATCCAAATGGGAGTGCCTATTGCACGTGTCGAGTTGATCGATGCCAA
>DDYJ01000175.1:0-2776 GCA_002347905.1 Comamonadaceae bacterium UBA2237
TATTTCGTGTAATTGACCAAAAGTTGCATAATGCAACTTTTCGGGCAAAACACGCAAATTTGGGGTCTGTGTCCGCCATTTTACGTTCGGCTTATCAACCGGTAGCTCAGGCCTGGCTTCAAATTCATGGAAATCACTGGATTTCGGGGGCAGCAATGTTGCATGGGTTCGGCTGCTTGCAACTCCAAAATTTCTAGAAAAACTGTGAGAGCGGCGTGTAATTTCCAAGTGTTTGATTCATTTAGATAAATTCCAACTTGTGCTGGCTGAATACTGGTGGAAAAGGGTGGGTGGCTAAAGCTTCCAATTTGGCGGGGCATTGACTTGTGGTTGCTCTTTGGCTTAGATGAAGCAACAGTATGTTCATCGCAACCAATTAGATAAGCTCATGTCCATTGAAGAACTTAAAGCGCAAATTGATGCTACTGGCAAGAGTGCAGCAATCACGGGAACCAACGCCAAAGCGTTTTTACGTAAAAATGACATACTTGTCTCCTATCGTTGAATGACAGAAAGGTACTGTGACGACAAGTTTGAGTTGTGACAATTTCAATATCATTCACGCTGTGTTGCAACGAATGCAACATCTGTGTTGCCGCAGTCGCAATACTGAATTCGAATATTTGTAATTCCGTACTTCACTCGAGTTGCTCAAAATAGCGTTGCATTACGAAATAGCTATATGAATCACAAGTCAACCACTGCAACCTCAGCAAAATCGAAATTAAGACCGTTAGATGGCATTTTGGTCATTGCGCTTGAGCAAGCCGTTGCCGCACCGTATTGCACCAGTCGCTTGGCAGACGCGGGCGCACGGGTCATCAAAATTGAGCGTCCGGAAGGTGACTTTGCAAGGGGGTATGACCAAACTGTCAATGGAGAGTCTTCTTACTGGATCTGGATTAACCGGGGTAAGGAGTCGATTTCTTTGAATTTAAAAGACAACGCCGATATGGTAGTTTTGCGGACCATGTTGTCGAAGGCCGATGTGCTGATTCAAAACTTGGCTCCAGGCGCAACTGAACGTTTGGGCATTGGCTCAGAACAGCTTCGCAAAGAGCATCCTAGATTGATTACATGTGATATCAGTGGTTATGGCGACGAAGGTAAGTTGTTTGGGATGAAAGCCTACGATTTGTTGGTGCAAGCTGAGAGCGGTTTGGTAGCCGTAAGTGGTGCGCCCGGAGAGTGGGGGCGCATTGGTGTGTCAGTCTGCGATATCAATGCGGGTCTAAATGCCCTGATTGGAATTCAACAAGCGTTGCTGTTGCGTGAAAAAACGGGCCATGGTTCTGGCATCAAAGTGTCGTTGTTTGGTTCTGCTGCTGAGCTGATGAGTGTGCCTTACTTACAGGCGCGATATGGTGGCAAAGCACCAAAGCGTGTCGGGCTGAAGCATCCTTCGATTGCGCCCTATGGCGGCTTTACTTGTGCAGATGGTCGCGACATTGTGATCTCCATCCAGAACGAGCGCGAGTGGGCCGATTTTTGCAATATCGTTTTACGACGTCCTGATTTGTTGGCCGATGAGCGTTGTCAAAACAATGCATCTCGCGTGAAATATCGAGACTTCGTAGATGGTACGGTTGCCGATATTTTTGACAAAGTACCCAGCGGTGAAATGATAGATCGATTAACCGAAGCCCAAACAGCCTTTGGGCAAATTAACTCCGTACACGATTTGATTGCACATCCCCAATTACTGACCAAGCCAATGAAAGTTAAGGGAAAGGATGTTGAAATACCAGTTTTGCCTTGGATGGCGCCCTGGGATTTGGAGACTTTTGCTGAAGCACCGCAGTTAGATGAGCATGGATACAAACTGAGAAATGAGTTTGCGAGTTAAAAATCATAAAACTCTCAAATCCACCATCCATCAAGCCGTGAAAACGTTGCAATGCTCAAATCTGGCGCACCCATAGACTGAAATGTCCCAAACCATTGACGCAAACACGCTCGCACACTTGCAAACTTGGCAAGGCAAGTCCGAAGTATTCGACGACATCATCACGCCTGCGCCTTTGCGTGCTCTTAGTGCCACTTTAGATCGTGATGATCCTTTGCCGATGTCAGGCACTGCCTTACCACCTTTGTGGCATTGGTTGTTTTTTTTACCCTATCACCGTCAGAGTGAAATTGGCCCAGACGGACACGCCCTGCGCGGTGGTTTTTTACCGCCTGTGCCGCTGCCGCGTCGTATGTGGGCTGGGGGTCGGTTGCAGTGGTATGAACCGTTGGTTGTGGGGGATGCGGTCAAACGTGTCTCCACCATTGCATCGGTCACACACAAGTCGGGTCGGACGGGCGATTTGTTATTTGTACTGGTTAAGCATGAGGTGCATAACGCACAGGGTTTGTGTCTGACGGAAGAGCACGACATCGTTTACCGCCCAGCGGCCAACTCCACCAATCCGGTGGTGCAACCAACTCCAGCTCCGCAACACCCAACATGGCAGCGTGACATTACCCCCGACGAGGTGCTGTTGTTCCGTTTTTCTGCGCTCACCTTTAATGGTCATCGTATTCACTACGACCGTAAGTACGTCACCGAAGAAGAGGGCTATCCCGGCTTGATCGTGCATGGCCCTTTGATCGCAACGTTGGTGACGGATTTGGTGCGTCGCAACACTGACCGGTCAATACGCCGTTTCGATTTCACAGCCTTGCGTCCTACTTTTGAGTGCGCTGACAAACGTACCTTGCGTGTTTGCGGTCAACCCAGTGCCGATGGCAAAAGCGTAAAACTGTGGGCGCAAGATCACCAGGGTTGGCTCAC
>DDYJ01000175.1:2904-3145 GCA_002347905.1 Comamonadaceae bacterium UBA2237
ACGGATGGATGGCTGCTCTCATTCCACAGGAATACGGTGGCTCTGGTTTATCCATGGCTGAGGCTTCTGTCATCATGGAAGAAATCAACCGCTCGGGCGGTAACTCTGGCGCTTGTCATGGTCAGATGTATGTGATGAACGCCATCGTGCGCAGTGGTTCCAAAGAACAAAAAGAAAAATTTCTGCCACTGGTTGCGAAAGGTGAGCTACGTATCCAGTCAATGGGCGTGACCGAACCCAC
>DDYJ01000180.1:0-2800 GCA_002347905.1 Comamonadaceae bacterium UBA2237
ACGCGCACCAAATAGCGGTCGTAGCAGTCACCGGTTTTACCGACAGGGATATCGAAATCCATGCGGTCATAAACGTCGTAGGGTTGATGCTTGCGCAAGTCCCAAGCGACACCAGAACCACGCAACATCGCGCCCGTGAAGCCTAAGTTCTTAGCGCGCTCTGGCGAGACGATGCCGACATCGACCAAGCGTTGCTTCCAAATACGGTTATCTGTAAGTAAGGTCTCGTATTCGTCAACCAACTTGGGAAAGCGTTGCGTGAAGTCATCGATGAAATCGAGCAACGAGCCTTGGCGGTTTTCGTTCAACCGTGCCATGGCTTTGGCATTGCGAATTTTGTTGGCCTTGTATTGCGGCATGGTGTCTGGCAAATCGCGATAGACACCACCGGGTCGGAAATACGCTGCATGCATACGCGCACCAGAAACCGCTTCGTACATATCGAACAAGTCTTCGCGTTCGCGGAAGCAATAAATCAAGATGTTCATTGCACCACAGTCAAAGCCATGGCAACCCAACCACAACAAGTGGTTTAACAAACGGGTGATTTCCGCATACATCACGCGGATGTACTGCGCGCGAATAGGCACTTCTAGACCCATCATTTTTTCGATGGCCAAACAATAGGCATGCTCGTTACACATCATCGACACATAGTCGAGACGGTCCATGTAGGGCAACGATTGGATGTAGGTCTTGCTCTCCGCCAACTTCTCCGTGGCGCGATGCAACAAACCAATGTGGGGGTCTGCGCGTTGCACGACNNAGGGTGTAATTTTTGATATCGGCCATGATCAGTGGATGCCGCCATAGTTGTCTTCACGGATGATGCGCGGCGTGATTTCCCGCGGCTCGATCGTGACGGGTTGATAGATCACACGTTTTTGTTCTGCGTCGTAACGCATTTCCACATGGCCCGATGTAGGGAAATCTTTGCGGAATGGATGGCCGATAAAACCGTAATCGGTCAGGATGCGGCGCAAATCCAAATGCCCTTCAAACACGATGCCAAACAAATCAAAGGCTTCGCGCTCAAACCAGTTGGCGGAATTCCAAATGTCGTTAACGGATGCAATAACAGGAACATCGTCACTCACCACAAAACTGCGCACACGCAAACGCCAGTTGTGCGCAATCGACAGCAGATGGCTAACGACTGCAAAGCGCGGCGCATCGGTGAATTTGGAGTGCGCCCCGTCTTTGTATTGCGAATAATCTAAGCCACATAAATCGATGAGTTGCTCAAAGCCTAAGCGCGCATCGTCACGCAAGGTTTGCGCAACCGTGTGGTAATGGGCAGGTGCTACGGTGAGCGTAAGCTCGCCCAAAGCAGAGTCCAAGTGCTGGATTTTGTCGCCCAACACCTCGTGTAGCGCGGCTTCTAAAGTCTGAATGGAATGGCTCATGGATTTTGGGTTCAACGCGCAATCGTGTTTTCACGGCGAATCTTGCTTTGCAATTGCAAGATGCCGTAGAGCAATGCTTCTGCCGTGGGCGGACAACCTGGAACATACACATCCACCGGTACCACGCGGTCACAACCACGTACTACCGAATAGCTGTAGTGGTAATAGCCACCGCCATTGGCACACGAGCCCATAGACAAGACCCAACGTGGCTCAGACATTTGGTCATACACCTTGCGTAAGGCAGGCGCCATCTTGTTACACAAAGTGCCGGCTACGATCATCAAATCAGACTGACGTGGGCTAGGACGAAACAACATGCCGAAGCGGTCGATGTCGTAGCGCGCTGCGCCAGCATGCATCATCTCCACGGCGCAACAGGCTAGGCCAAACGTCATAGGCCACAAAGAACCTGTTTTGGCCCAATTCACCACCGAGTCATACGAGGTGGTGATAAAGCCTTCTTTGAAAACGCCTTCAATTGACATGCAATTTCCTTATTCCCAATCCAGCGCTCCCTTGATCCACATGTAGGCAAAGCCCAACACCAGGATGGCAAGGAAGATCATCATGTCTACAAAACCTATGAAACCGATTTCTTTGAGCGCGACAGCCCAAGGAAACAAAAATGCAATTTCCAAATCGAACAAGATGAACAAAATGGCAATGAGGTAGTAGCGCACGTCGAACTTCATGCGCGCGTCTTCGAAGGCTTCGAAGCCGCATTCGTAAGGAGAGTTTTTGGCGGGGTCTGGGCGATTAGGGCCCAAGATAAAACCAATGACTTGCGGCGCCACACCGATGGCTAATCCGACAAGAATAAATAAAAGAACGGGGAGGTATTGCTCTAAGCTCATCGCGATCTCGCGTTTGGACTAACTCTATCCATGGTGCCGTCGGCGAGACTCGAACTCGCACAGCTTTCGCCACTACCCCCTCAAGATAGCGTGTCTACCAATTTCACCACGACGGCCTTGGGATGCTTTTCATGAAGCGAAGAGGGATAACGCCACCTGAACAGCCTCAGAGTTTACCCTGAAAAGCATGCGACTCTCCTCCCAGAGGCCGCATTTACGCTTACTTAATACTTACTTAGTAGGGATTTGTGCGGCACCGGAAGCTGGTACTGTCGCAGGTGCGGGGACAGCACTTGCTGGATCATCAGAAACTGGCGCTACCACTGCGTTTTCAAGCACGCTTCCGCTAGTCGCTGGACGTAAATTACCAAAATAGGCCAAGCCTAAGGTACACACAAAAAATACGGTTGCCAAAACGCCGGTGGTACGTGACAAAAAGTTAGCACCTCCGCTCGCACCAAACAGACTACCAGAACTACCGCTTCCAAAAGCAGCACCCATATCAGCACCTTTGCCGTGTTGCACCAAGATCAAACC
>DDYJ01000180.1:2817-3544 GCA_002347905.1 Comamonadaceae bacterium UBA2237
GCGATGATGGTCAAAAAGTCGGCGGGCTTTAAAGCCGCTCCACCAATCAAACCACCATCAATATCTGCTTGCGCCAGTAAACCTGATGCGTTGGCTGCGTTCAAGCTGCCACCATAAAGAACCTTCACCCGCTGTGCGTGTTCAGTGGCAGCTTGCAGCTGCGCGCGTAACACTGCATGGACCGATTGCGCTTCCTGCGGCGTGGCAGTTTTGCCAGTTCCAATCGCCCACACGGGCTCATAGGCTACAACGATTTCGCTGATGCAGTGGCCGTTGGACTGGATCACCGCGGCGAGTTGTCGTTTGACAACTTGCTCGGTCTGCCCTGCTTCACGTTCAGCCAAAGTTTCACCTACACACACGATGGGAGTGATGCCTACAGACAAAGCGCTCTTGGCTTTCAAGGCGACCTGCTCATCTGTCTCACCGTGGTACTGGCGGCGCTCTGAATGGCCAACGATGGCGTAACGGACACCGAAATCTTTCAGCATCGCAGCAGAGGTTTCACCGGTGTATGCGCCTTGCGCATGTACCGACACATCTTGCACGCCAAGCGCCACACCCATGTTGTGCACGAGTTGCTGCACCTGCGACACATAGATGACTGGTACACACACCGCTACATCCGCGTGTTTGCCACCCAATGCAGCCGACAAGCCATCATGAATGCCAGACAACAGGGCCTGATTGGCAGCTAAGCTGCCATTCATTTTCCAGTTGCCGGCGA
>DDYJ01000183.1:0-2549 GCA_002347905.1 Comamonadaceae bacterium UBA2237
CTAACGTATTTGCACGGTTTAGCGAATGGACTCGCGGGGCTAGTTCGATACCTGAAAGCCTCTTTGAATACAGCCCTCAATCCGTTTCATCTAAGCTGGGTAGCAAGACTTGGAGGCGTTTTCTCACTGCGTCCAAACGCTCTGCATCATCCTGCGAGCCATAGACTTCCTCTAAATTGCGCAACATACGCGTCATGATTTCTCTGGGCGAAGCGCTGCGCAAATAGTGTTTGAGCAATTCGTCTGAGATCGCGCCGTCGCGCGCCAAGCCCGATTCGGCGTAGAGGGGCGACAAACGCTCCATCAAATCCTCTTTGGTCAGTGAATGTCCGTTGAAAGGGTCAATGACCACCTTACCTTCGTGCGGATAAGGCAAATGCACTTTGACCAAGAAATGCCCTGGAAATCCGACTCCGTATGCCTCAAGACCAATTTGGCCAGCCAGTTCTAACCACAACAGAGCCAAGCTAATTGGAATGCCGCGACGTGTGCGCAACATCACGTGCAAATAGCTGTTGTCAGGGTCGTAGTAATTGTTGGCGTTGCCAGCAAAACCCATTTCCTCGAAAAAGAATTTGTTGAGCAATCGCAATTTCTGGATCGCTCCGGCATCTGCAGGCAAACGTTTTTTGAGACGGCTGACGAGTTGGTCGACTTGCCCCAAGACTTCTTGGATATCGAGTTCAGGGTATTCGTCTTGGGCCAAGCAAATGGCGGATTCGAGCAAGGGGAATTCTGTGTCGCTTTGCACTAGGGAGGCAAAGTATTCCAAAGAGGTAGGCACTTCTAATTTGAAATCCATGGTTCAACGCCTTTTATCGCCGCAACAAGTTGATGACATTCAATCCGCTCAAGCGAAGGGTAACAAAATAAATCAGCGCACTGACCAAGAGAACGCCAGCCATAGAGCCCATGCGTAAAAACGGTGTCACTTGCATGTCAGTCCAATCCAGCACATGCCCCATAGTTCCCAGCCACGTGCCCAACAGGGCGCAGGCCAATAACACCTGAGCGACCAAGCGCCACCAACCTTTGTTAGGAACATAGGATCCACGCCTGCGCAATCCGATAAGTAACCAGCCAGCATTTATCAAGGCCCCCAAGCCAATCGACAAAGCCAAACCGGCGTGGGCAAAAACTGGAACGAGCACCACATTCAGCAATTGGGTGATCATCAACACAGACACAGCAATGATCACCGGCGTGCGGGTGTCTTGGCTGGCATAAAAACCAGGCGCTAGCACTTTGATAGCAACTAAACCGAGAAGACCCGCGCCATAACCCATGAGCGCAACACTGGTCTGCTGCACATCGTGCGTGTTGAAAGCGCCATAGTGGTAGAGCACAGCCACCAAGGCATTTGAGTACACCAGCAACGCCACGGCACACGGCAAAGCAAGCACCAGTACCAAACGCAAACCCCAGTCCAACATGTTTGAAAAAGCTTGGCTGTCGTTCGCCGCTTTGGCGGCGGAGAGTTGCGGCATCAACACCACGCCTAGGGCAACACCTAGCATGGCGGTGGGAAATTCCATCAATCGGTCGGCATAGCTCAACCAACTCACGCTGCCGGGGGTTAAGTGCGATGCGATTTGAGTGTTAATGAGCAAAGAAATTTGCGCCACGCTCACACCGAGTAAAGCAGGCGCCATCAGGTGCAAGATGCGCTGTGGCCCTTCACTTTTCCAAGCTTGGCGTAGAGAAGTCCAACTCAGGCCGACACGGGGCATTAGCTCTAATTTGCGTAAAGCCCACCACTGGGCGCTCAATTGCGCCACGCCACCCATCATGACCCCACCGGCCATGGCGTAAATGGGCTCGATCCCCCAGCGGCCAAACATCGGAGCGCCCCACAGGGCTGCGCCAATCATGCACACATTGAGCAACACCGGGGTGGCTGCAGGGACTGCAAATCGCTTCCAGGTGTTGAGCACGCCCGCGCCCAACGCCACCAAAGACATCAAGGCGATATAGGGAAACATCCAGCGCGTCATCAGAACGGCTGCTTCAAACCCTTGCGGCGATTGCTGCAGGCCGCTTGCCATGGCCCAGACCAACCAAGGCGCTCCCAAAACACCCGCAACGCTGGCCACAAACAAGGCCCAGGCGAGGACAGTTGTGACTTGATGAATAAGTACCTGCGTGGCCTCGTCCCCCTCTTGCTGGCGGCTAGCGGCTAAAACGGGGACGAAGGCTTGGCTGAATGCCCCTTCGGCGAAGAGTCGCCTAAACAAATTAGGAATGCGAAACGCCACGTTGAATGCGTCGGTCAGCGCACTGGCGCCAAATGTCGAGGCAATTAGCAGTTCTCGCACCAAACCGGTGATTCTTGACACCAGGGTCAGGCTGGAGACGATGGAGGCAGATTTGAACAAGGACACAGCCACAAGTGTAGCCAGACAGCGTTTCCCGCTACAATCGTGGGCTTTGCTGACAACATCCACAGACACTTAAGGAAACCCAACCATGGCATCTGCTAAGCCAAAGAAAAAGAACCCGCGCCTAGCGTCGGGCCGTAAACGCGTCCGTCAGGACGAAAAAATCAACGC
>DDYJ01000183.1:2579-9278 GCA_002347905.1 Comamonadaceae bacterium UBA2237
CCGAATTGTTCGGCAAGATGCAAACCGTTGTCGACACTGTCGCTGACAAAGGCATCTTCCACAAAAACAAAGCGGCTCGTGACAAGAGCCGTCTCGCATCCAAGGTCAAGGCCTTGGCACTCGCTGCCTAATTACTAGGCAACTCGCCCAGCCTGAAACTTCAGGCTGCCGTTTGTAACGGGTGCGCTGTCAGCAAACACGCCTCTAAAACCTGCAAATCGTTGTCTTTGGCGAAGTTCATCACAAAATTCCACGCCATAGGCTCCTCTTCGCGCATGTCGGTGTGAACGATGACGCATTTATTGCCCTCTAAGGTGTTGGGAACACACCAAGGGGAATAGCTGATGTAGCTATCCGGTGTTGCGCCCCCCGGCCTGAATTGGCTCATAACACCAGCTAATCGCTCCGCCCAGTCACTTGGCCTGAAAGTTTTCCCATCGTGGGTTAGCCCCAGAATAAAAACTTCTTTGGTGTGATCTGAAACCATCGGTTAAGGTGAAGGTTGGGGTGTGAGTTGGGGGAAAAGAGGCACTAAAAAAGAGCTCATGTCGGCCGTTGATTTCGATTCTATCTTGTATAAGACTTGCGCTTAGCACATACCCTAATGTCACCGAGATTTTCTGGCCTTGATGCCCCTAAAATCGCACCTCAACGGCTCAACCTTCGTTGGGTCGTTTCTATTTTGGAGTTGCCATGACCATCCCCGCCGCTTCCCCCCACACCATGAACACCTACGGACGTCTGCCCGTGGCCTTGTCACATGGCAAAGGTTTGCGCGTGTGGGACACCAATGGCAAGTGCTACCTTGACGGCTTGGCGGGCATCGCCGTCAACACCCTAGGCCACGCCCACCCCAAACTCACACCCGCTTTGCAAGACCAAATCGGCAAGATGATCCACAGTTGCAACTACTACCACATACCCAACCAAGAAGCCTTGGCGGCCAAGTTGGTGGAGTTATCTGGATTGACCAATGTGTTTTTTTGTTCGACTGGCCTAGAGGCCAACGAAGCTGCCTTGAAGTTAGCCCGCAAGTTTGGCCACAACAAAGGCATTGAAAAGCCTGAAATCGTGGTCTATGAAAAGTCTTTCCACGGCCGCTCCCTCGCCACATTGGCCGCCACAGGTAACGAGAAAATCAAAGAAGGCTTTGGCCCCATGATGGAAGGCTTCATCCGCGTGCCAGTCAACGACATCGAGGCGCTAAAAAAAGCCACCATCGGCAACCCCAATGTGGCGGCCGTGTTCATGGAAACCATCCAAGGCGAAGGCGGTATCCAACCCATGCGCATTGAGTATTTAAAAGCCGTGCGCCAACTCTGCGACGAACAAGACTGGTTGATGATGATCGACGAAGTCCAATGCGGCATGGGTCGCACCGGCAAGTGGTTTGCACACCAGTGGGCGGGCATCTTGCCCGACGTTATGCCGTTGGCTAAGGGATTGGGTTCAGGCGTACCGGTTGGCGCAGTCGTGGCTGGCCCCAAAGCCGCTAATATTTTTCAACCGGGTAACCACGGTACCACCTTTGGCGGCAATCCTTTGGCGATGCGCGCTGGCGTTGAGACGATTCGCATCATGGAAGAAGATGGTTTGCTAGAAAACGCGACCCGCGTGGGCAAGCATTTACGTTCTGCCTTAGAGAAAAACTTATCGCATCTGCAAGGGGTGAAAGAAATTCGTGGGCAAGGTCTGATGCTTGGCATTGAGCTAGAAAAACCCTGTGGCGTGATCATGAACCGCGCGCTGGAAGCTGGCTTGCTATTGAGTGTTACTGCCGACACCGTCGTGCGCTTGGTTCCACCGTTGATCATCACTGAAGCAGAGGCCGATGAAATCGCTTCCATCTTGGTGCCTTTGATCAAAAGTTTTTTGGCTGAAAACGCATGAAACACTTTTTGCAATTTACCGACCTCACGGTAGACGAACTCGCCTATGTGTTCACCCGCGCGTCTGTGATCAAACGCAAATTCAAAGCCTACGAAAAACACCACACGCTGGCTGACCGCACATTGGCCATGATTTTCGAGAAAGCTTCCACACGCACACGGGTGAGTTTTGAAGCTGGCATGTACCAAATGGGCGGTGCCGTTTTGCATTTGACGACTGGAGACAGCCAACTCGGGCGCGCAGAACCCATTGAAGACAGCGCCAAAGTGATCAGCCGTATGGTTGATTTGGTGATGATTCGCACCTTCGGACAAGACAAGATCAATAGCTTTGCCGCTAATTCACGCGTACCGGTGATCAATGGTTTGACGAACGAGTTTCACCCTTGCCAAATCTTGGCGGATCTGTTTACCTTCATCGAACACCGTGGCGACACGATACATCCCTTGCAATGCTTGCATGGCAAAGTAGTTGCATGGGTGGGTGACGGCAACAACATGGCCAACACTTGGTTGCAAGCAGCAGATATGTTGGGCTTTACCGTACACCTCAGCACACCCAGTGGCTATGAAGTAGACCCCACTATTGCCGGATTACGTTCACGCGACAGCTACAAAGTATTCAAAGACCCGATGCAGGCCTGCGCAGGTGCAGACTTGGTCACCACCGACGTGTGGACCAGCATGGGCTATGAGGCAGAGAATACGGTCCGCCAAGCAGCGTTTGCCGATTGGTGCGTTGACGCAGACATGATGGCGCAAGCCAAACCCAATGCCTTATTTATGCACTGCTTGCCCGCCCACCGCGGTGAAGAAGTTGCAGCAGATGTGATCGATGGACCTCAGTCCGTTGTGTGGGACGAAGCTGAAAACCGCATGCATGTGCAAAAAGCGTTGATGGAATATTTGTTGCTCGGCAAACAATAAGCCACTTGCTACTGCAAAGCTAAACGCTTTTTTACACGCGTGCTAGCGACCATACAACCACGGCACGTCCATCAACCTTTCCCCCAAGGCACGCAAACCCACATCTCGCGCCCACTGCAGTGGACCAGTCGCGTGAAAAATTTCTCCATTGCGAATCGCGCGCGCTTGCACGCGGGCGTTACGCTGCCAACGGGCTTGTGCAAACGCTGCAAAGCGCTGGGTTACATCTTGGTGCGCCATCGCAGTCCATTGNNNGGGTGGGCAGCATCTCCGACTAAAGCAATTCGCCCTTGCGCATGTTGCGCGGCACTTTGCATAGGTGGGCGATCGCATAGGGGCCATAGACCCCAGTTACCGCAAGCTTCGATTAAAGCTTGTAGGTGCGCGCAAGCACCAGTTAACGCGTTTTGAAGATCTTCACGGGTCTCTTGGGGTGTTTTGGATAAATTCCAATCCTGTAAGTCTTGTAAAGCAAGTCCTTGCAGTTGTCCTTCGGTAAGGCACACCAGATTGAGCCATTCGCCACCTCGCACAGGGTACTGCACCACATGCACCTTGGGGCCCATCCAAACCGATACATCTTGGCTTCTTAAATACTCTGGCAAAACTGACTGTCGAACTAAAGCACGATAGGCCAAGTGGCCCGTCATCCGAGGAGGGCCATCACCCAATAGCTGTTGCCGCAAATTACTCCAAACTCCATCAGCAATCACTAAGGCCTCATTGGTTTTGTGCAAATCCGTAGGTAATTGATGCATGGGCGAATTGCATTGCACATCAAAACCTAGTGATTGCACTTTTTTAAGCAATGCATGTTGTAAATCTGCCCGTTGGATGGTGATGTAGGGCGAGCCGTATCGCATGGCCATATCTGCTAAGGGTAAAGTGGCTATGACCTCGCCAGACTTTGCACTGCGCGCTTGCAAATTAGCAGGATACGAAGCCACTTTTTCAATAGCTGGTAACAAACCCCATGCGTTCAATATACGTGTGACGTTGGATCCAAGTTGCACGCCAGCACCGATCTCTGTTAGTACTGGTGCACGTTCCAAAATACGCACTTCAGCATGCGCCTGCGCCAAAGCAAGTCCAGATGCAAGCCCTGCAATTCCTCCCCCTACGATCAAAACTTTTTCTGACATAGATGACATTGTGCATGGCGGTTCTATTGCGCTTTGGCAATGACTTTATGATGCATGCTTTGAACTTACCAACTCGGTGAACCATGAAACGCAGAACACTTCTTCAGGCCACAGCCGCCTTGGCACCCTCATTCGCAACGCAGTGGGCACAGGCACAAGACAAATATCCGAACAAATCCATCACGTGGGTCTGCCCATACGCAGCGGGCGGCAATGCAGACAGCCGCTCACGCCAAGTTGCCAAAGCGATGGGCGCCATATTGGGTCAACCCATCATCATTGATAACAAAGCGGGCGCTGGGGGCAATATCGGCACCGAGATGATTGCGCGTAGCAAGCCTGATGGGTACACCATTGGAATGGGCAACTTTGCGCCGCTCGCTGTCAACCATGCGTTGTTTAAAAAACTTAACTTTGATCCTGTAAACGACCTTGTTCCTATTGCATTGATTGAACGCGGGCCTTTGATTTTGATGGTGCGCAATGACTCACCTTTTAAGAGCGTCAAAGATATCGTTACTGCTGCCAAAGCCGAACCAGGTAAATTGAGTTACGCATCGGGAGGCATTGGCGGCTCACACCATTTGAGCGGCGCATTGTTTGAGCATGTTGCAGGGATTGACATGATCCATGCACCTTACAAAAGCGGCTCTGCAGGTGCAACCGATTTGATGGGGGGTCAGGTACACATGATGTTCGAGCAAATGTATGCCGCTATGCCGTCTATCCAGGGTGGACGTATGCGCGCATTGGCCATCACTAGCAAAACACGCTCGCCCTTGTTACCCAACTTGCCCACCATGGCCGAACAGGGCTACCCTGCAATTGAAGTGTTGAACTGGCAAGGTCTTATTGGTCCCAAAGGTTTGCCTGCAGACATCGTTAAGTTACTCAATAGCGTATGCAACCAAGCCTTGCAAACTGCTGAAGTCAAAGAGAAAATATTGAGCCAAGGTAACGAGCTTGGTGGTGGAACACCTGAGCAATTCGCCGCGCTTATTAAGGCCGAATCGCCTCGCTGGGGCAAAGTGGTTCGGGACGCGAAGATTGAACCAGAATAAAAGTCAATTCTTTTGCTTCACTAACAAAAATTAAAAAAGGGCCCCGAAGGGCCCTTTTCAATTGAAGGCAAAACCGTTTGGTTTTTAAGCCTTCACCGCTTCTGCAGCTTCTTGGTACTCAGCAATCTGGTCAAAGTTCAAGTACTTGTAGATCTTGCTGCCATCCGAATTAATAACCCCCATATCAGCCAAGTATTCAGCTTGCGTAGGTATGCGTCCCAACTTCGAGCAAATTGCCGACAACTCCGCTGAGCCCAAATACACATTTGTGTTTTTACCCAAACGGTTGGGGAAGTTGCGGGTACTGGTCGACATCACGGTGGCGCCCTCTTTCACTTGTGCTTGGTTACCCATGCACAAGGAACAGCCTGGCATTTCCATGCGCGCGCCGGCGTTGCCGAACACGCCGTAATGACCTTCTTCGGTCAACTGTTGCGCATCCATCTTGGTGGGTGGCGCCATCCACAGTTTCACGGGAATATCGCGCTTGCCTTCCAACAATTTCGAAGCGGCACGGAAATGGCCGATGTTGGTCATGCAAGAGCCAATGAACACCTCGTCGATCTTCGCCCCAGCTACATCGCTCAGTGTTTTGGCGTCGTCGGGGTCATTGGGGCAGCATACGATGGGCTCTTTGATCTCGTTCATGTCGATCTCAATCACCTCGGCGTATTCCGCATCTTTGTCAGCTTGCAACAACTGCGGATTGGCCAACCAAGCTTCCATCGCTTGGATACGGCGTGTGATGGTGCGCGCATCTGAATACCCTTGGGCAATCATGTTCTTGAGCAACACAATATTGCTTTGTATGTATTCCATGATCGGCTCTTTATGCAAGTGCACGGTACAACCAGCCGCACTACGTTCAGCCGATGCGTCGGCCAATTCAAACGCTTGCTCCGCTTTCAAATCAGGCAAACCTTCGATCTCGAGAATACGACCCGAAAAAATATTCTTCTTGCCCTTTTTCTCGACTGTCAACACGCCTTTTTTGATGGCGTACAAAGGAATGGCGTGCACCAAGTCGCGCAAGGTCACTCCAGGTTGCATCTTGCCTTTGAAGCGGACCAAGACGCTCTCTGGCATGTCCAAAGGCATAACGCCTGTCGCAGCAGCAAACGCCACCAAACCGGAGCCTGCGGGGAAAGAAATGCCGATAGGGAAACGGGTGTGGCTATCGCCACCGGTGCCCACGGTGTCAGGCAACAACATGCGGTTGAGCCATGAGTGAATGATGCCGTCGCCAGGCTTCAAACTGATACCACCGCGATTGCTGATGAACTCAGGCAATTCATGGTGCATCTTCACATCAACGGGTTTGGGATAAGCGGCGGTGTGGCAGAAAGACTGCATCACCAAGTCAGCACTGAAGCCCAAACAAGCCAAGTCTTTCAACTCGTCGCGGGTCATCGGACCGGTGGTGTCTTGCGAACCCACCGATGTCATGCGAGGCTCGCAGTAGGTGCCGGGCAAAACGCCCTGCCCCTGTGGCAATCCACATGCACGGCCGACCATTTTTTGGGCCAAGGTAAACCCTTTGCCATGGCCTTTTGGCACGGCGGGCAAACGGAACAACGTCGAGGTGGGCAACCCCAGCGCTTCGCGTGCTTTGGTGGTCAAGCCACGGCCAATGATCAAAGGAATGCGCCCCCCCGCGCGCACCTCGTCAAACAAGACCTC
>DDYJ01000014.1:0-8449 GCA_002347905.1 Comamonadaceae bacterium UBA2237
CCTGCTCGGACACCTGCTGCGCTTTGATGTGCTTGTAGATGTCTTTGATCAAGTGCTCACAACCTTCGCGCGTGAGTGCTGAGATTTCGTAGACGGGGCCCTTGTATTTAAAGCGCTTGACGAAGTCGGCCACCACCTTGGCGCGCGCATCGGCACCGACCATGTCGAGCTTATTCAAGACCAACCAACGCGGTTTGTCGTACAAAGCCTTGTCGTATTTTTTGAGTTCGTTGACGATGGCCTTGGCTTGCGCCACAGGGTCGACCGCGTCATCAAACGGCGCGATGTCCACGAGGTGCAACAACAAGCGCGTGCGTTGCAAGTGGCGCAAGAACTGGTGGCCCAGGCCTGCACCATCAGAAGCACCTTCAATCAGTCCAGGAACATCAGCGACCACGAAGCTTTGCTCTGGGCCTACACGCACCACGCCAAGGTTGGGGTGCAAGGTGGTGAAGGGATAGTCTGCGATTTTTGGCCGCGCGTTGGAGATGGCACTAATGAGCGTGGACTTGCCTGCGTTGGGCATGCCCAACAATCCGACGTCGGCCAGTACCTTGAGTTCAAGCTTGAGACTTTTTTTCTCGCCCGGCCAGCCAGGCGTTTTTTGGCGTGGTGCTCGGTTGATCGCGCTCTTAAATCGCATGTTGCCAAAACCACCGTCACCGCCCTTGGCGATGGTGATGACCTCGCCAGGCGTCAGTAACTCGAACAGCACGTCACCCGTCTCGACGTCAGTGATGATGGTGCCAACAGGCATTTTGAGGGTGATGTCGTCGCCCGCGTGTCCGAACATGTCGGAGCCCAAACCGTGCTGGCCACGCTTGGCCTCATGGCGGCGCGAGAAACGAAAGTCGACCAAGGTGTTAAGGTTGGGGTCTGCGATGGCAAACACATGGCCGCCACGCCCGCCGTCGCCACCGTTGGGGCCACCGAACTCTTTGTACTTCTCGTGCCGAAACGAGACGCAGCCGTTCCCGCCATCGCCTGCGGCGATGTCGATATAGGCCTCGTCTACAAATTTCATGGTGTGCAGTTTAATAAAGCGCGTAAAAAACGAAAGCCCCGACAAGTCGGGGCTTTGTCGGGGAACGCCAAGACCGATTAGACCGGCGTGACGTTGACCATGTGCTTGTTCAAAGCGCCTTTGACGTTGAACGACACGTGTCCGTCCACCAAAGCGAACAAGGTGTGGTCTTTGCCCACGCCGACGTTGGTGCCGGGGTGGAACTTGGTGCCACGTTGNNTTGGAATCACGCCCGTTGCGCGTAGAGCCGCCGCCTTTTTTCTGTGCCATTTCAGTGCTCCTTATCCGTTGATGGAAGCAATCTGCAGTTCAGTGAACTGCTGACGATGCCCTTGGCGTTTTTGATAGTGCTTNNTGCGCACTTTGTCGTGCTTGCCATGCGCCACAACTGTGGCCTTGACTGTTGCGCCGGACACCAAGGGTGTGCCAACCTTTAGATCAGCGCCGTTTCCGACTGCTAACACTTGGTCTAACACGATCTCTTGGCCCACATCCGCAGCAATCTGTTCTACTTTAATTTTTTCGCCGGCAGCAACACGATACTGTTTGCCGCCGGTTTTTATGACCGCGTACATATGAAACCTCTAGACGAGTGAACTGTCTCTACGGACGAATTTCCGCAGAGCCAAACATTATAGCAATTCTTTGGTTTTTATGCCAATCCCTATAATCAATCAGACTCTCGGCCCCCGGATCCAAGTTTTACAAGCCCCCTAACCCCTTTCCCCTTTGTCAGCCTCCCAAAACACTGCCCTCCCCCTGATCGCTGCCGACATGGAGGCCGTCGACCAAGTGATCGCTCAGCGGCTTGACTCAGGCGTGGCTTTGGTGGGCACGGTGTCGCAGTACATCATCTCTGCGGGCGGCAAGCGTATTCGGCCTGCCCTGTTGCTCTTGATGGCAGGTGCCTTGGGCTACAAAGGCACCCAGCACCACAACTTGGCGGCTGTGGTGGAATTCATACACACCGCCACCCTGCTCCACGACGACGTGGTGGACGAATCCACCCTGCGCCGCGGTCGCCCTACTGCGAACGAGAGCTTTGGTAACCCCGCCAGCGTGCTGGTGGGAGACTTCCTGTATTCGCGCGCCTTTCAGATGATGGTCGACGCACAGGACATGCGGGTGATGGAAGTCTTGGCCGAAGCCACCAACGTGATAGCCGAAGGCGAGGTCTTGCAGCTGATGAACATGCACGACGCGGGCCTAGACGAGGCCGCCTATTTACGCGTCATACGCTCCAAAACCGCCAAACTGTTTGAGGCGAGCACGCGTTTGGCAGCGATTTTGGTCAAGAGCCCCAAAGCGGTGGAAGACGCTTGCGCTGAGTATGGCCAGGCCTTAGGCACCGCATTCCAAGTGATTGACGACTTGCTGGACTACGACGGCGACACCCAGGAGCTCGGAAAAAACCTAGGCGACGACTTGCGCGAGGGTAAAAGTACCCTGCCGCTCATCATTGCCATGCAACGCGGCACGCCGGCGGAGCGCAGCTTGATCCAACAGGCGATTGAAAATGGTTCGGTAGACGGGTTGACAGATATTGTTGACATAGTGCGCAAGACGGGCGCGCTAGACGCCACCCGCGCCGCCGCCTTAAATGAGGCCGAGCGTGCTTTGTCTACTTTGGCATATATTCCAGATGGTATTTACAAAAACGCCTTGCATTATCTGGCGTCCACATTGTTGACAAGACGAAGCTGAAAGGCAAACCCTATGAGCGATACCGATATTCCCTACTCAGACAGCATGCAGCAATGGGATATCGCGTGCCAGCACTTCCAAGATGAGTTTGGTTTTGACGCCCATGAAATCATCACGATCAATACGATCCGTGAAATGTTTTCCGAATTGGTTGAAGAATATAAGTTGTCTTTGAATGCCTCCGTCTCTTTGATGTACGGGTTATATTTTTTAGGCTACATCACATTAATTGAAATGATGAAAGCCAAAGACGAAGAATATGAGATCGGCGATTTGACCGATTTTTACGCCATATTAGATGCGGCGGACAACTGGGCAAGCCGCTCCTTAGATATTGAAAAACTCGTCGAGGCCGCTCAGCCTATTGTGGAGACCACCGAGCAGGTGATGCAAAAACTCAACCTCTCGCGCGCTTGATTGAATTGTCAACATAGGCAGAAAAATATCTGCCACTTAATTGAATAAGAGTTAGGGAAGCACCAAGCGGCAGGGTGCATTGATTTTCTTTTCTGCCCGCTTTTCATTGCAATATTGCATGGCACGACGCTCGCCCTCCGCAGACATCTTGATATATATCGAGCATTTAAAGACCATGCGGTCACCGTCATTTTGGCTGTCCCAGGCGGCCGCGCAGTGGCTGAATTCATTCATCTCGGGCTTGAGTTGCTGCCAGGTAGAGCGCAGGCCGTCGGGTAGATCCTTCAGTGGCACGGTGGGGTAAGGCGAGTTGGCTTGCGCCCAACCACAAGCCAAGGCTAGACAGATACTAAGCAAATACCGAAACATAAAACCGCCCCCCAAATAAACAAAGCCACCCTATTATGGGTGGCTTTGCTGAAAAAGTCGAAAAGTACGCAACCCTTTAAATCGGGCAATGCTTGGTAAATTAAATCTGGGTATTACGCAGCAATTAGCGCTGTGTCTAAAGTACCAGCAGTTTTTAATTCTTGCACCCAAGTTGGCGATACGCCACGACCAGTCCATGTTTGCTCAGGGTTGGCGGGGTTGCGGTACTTAGGAGCCACCTTCTTGCCTGCCAAAGTGCCTTTTTTGGCGGCCTTGGGCGCCTTGGCAGCCTTTGTCACCTTGCCAGAGCCTAGGGCCTTGGAGATATCGCTGGCGGTAAGTCCGGCCTCTTTGGCCATTTGGACAATCTTGGTTAATACTTTATCGTGTGACTTGCTCAATAAAGCTTGTTCTTTTTTAGCGATTAATTCGCGTTGTTTACGCAGGGCTGCCAATTGGCTTGCAACGGTATTACGTGCCATGGAATATTCTCCTAATAATTAATATCGGCACATTATATGTTTAATATTACCCGAATAACAGCCCTTAATAATATTGAGTATTACTATCAATATTATTAATATAAACTTAAAAACGCACGCGCTGGGTTAATGAACGCACCAGTTTTTTATATGATTCCCCAGTCACGGGGGTGAAATCCATCTTATTGTCTTTTTTAATATCTACCGCCTTGTTGTGCAGCAATTGGGCCGCCCACATATGAGCAAAGGCTGATTTAGCGTGCTCTGACCAATCTTCCCAGCCCTTTATCTTTTTAATATATTTACGCAATTGTTTGTCAAAGTCTTGCTCATCTAAGCTGGTGGTGATCGTCGCCTTGACTTTTTGAATTAATAAGGCCAAGTCGTCGTCGGGTGGCGCCTCTGTCGATTGAATTGATTCGTTTGGCGCGCCCATGGCTGGCGCAGCAACTTTGTCAGCCGTGCTTTCTGACTTAGCGTCCGGCGGAGTTGAAGCTCCTTTGGCATCTGGGATATCGGTTTGCGCAAGGGTGTCAGCCATATATCAATCTCTTTGCTTTGCCTATTTAAACTTTGCAAGCCAAGGTCAGCATTCTGACGGTTTTAGGAAATTCAGGTGCTATGGATGTCACCTTGAATTGCTGCGCAAACCTGGAATTACTTTCCTGAATAAAAGTATCTTTGTAGCCGTGGGTGACCATCAAAATTTTGGCATCCCGGTCTAAATAAAAACTTCGACTGGTCAAACGGATGGTTCTTTTTTTGCAATCGATGTCGTATACCGATAGCTCAGAGTTATAGAGCTTGAGTTTGACTTTCGGTTCGGAATTCGGGTCGTATACCGGCACTTGGGCTCGAATGGGCAACACCATAAATGTGCGGATAGTCGACAAAGGCCCCTTGTTTTTGATCGCAGGATCAAAATATTCGTCGCCATTGCCATAGTTATCGTCCATCAATACCCAAGCAGCAGGCGCAGCGGCGCTGGCAAGGGCTAAAAGAATGAAGGCGATAAATTTGTGCATATCGGTATATATCGGCACAAAGCCAGAAATATTGATTGTATTTCTCATAAAAAGTACCTATCGATATTTTTTTGAGTGCTACTTCGTCGCCCTAGATACAAATATTTCAATAATTTAATTTTTAAACCCCAAAACAATGTGTCCACCACACCCCAACTACTGCTTCCCCACCACCAAGGGGGTGCGGTTCAACAATTAGACGAATTATTGTTGCGTGCTCTTAATGCAGGCGCGTCTGACGTCCATGTTGAGCCAGGGGCTGACTCATTCAGGTTGCGCTTTCGCATCGATGGGCGTTTGCAGGTTGTGGCGCACCCGCCCTTGGCTCTGCGCGATGCCATGGTGTCGCGCATCAAGGTAATGGCTCGGATGGACATCGCCGAGAAACGCTTGCCGCAAGACGGGCGTTTGCAATACCCCTTCCAGGGCCAGACCATAGATGTGCGGGTGAGTTCTATCCCCACTGTGCATGGCGAAAAAATAGTCATGCGCCTGCTGAACTTCTGCCAAGAGCGTCCTGCGCTCTCAGCCTTAGGCTTGGAGGCAGAGGACGAGGCCTTGCTACGCAAAGCCATCTCCCGCCCCCATGGCATGGTCTTGGTCACCGGGCCTACAGGCTCTGGCAAGACGCTCTCGCTCTACAGCTGCCTTGAACTCATTAACCGAGAGGACCAAAACCTTGCTTGCGTCGAGGACCCTTGTGAGATTTATCTACCGGGGGCGAACCAAGTCAACATTCACGAGCGCGCTGGGCTGACGTTTGCGAGCGCACTGCGCGCCCTCCTTCGACAGGATCCCGACGTCATCATGGTCGGAGAAATCAGAGACGCCGAGACAGCGGAGATTGCGGTCCAAGCCGCGCACACGGGGCACTTGGTGCTGTCGACCTTACACACCAACGACGCGCCCAGCACGCTGGAGCGCCTGCGCCACATGGGTGTTGCGCCCTACCAAGTCGCCTCCAGCGTCCATTTCGTGCTCGCCCAGCGTTTGGTACGCCGACTGTGCGTCCATTGCAAAGCGCCAACCCCGCAGTCCCCGCAGATCTACCAAGCTCGTGGCTGTGCGCTGTGCGACCGAGGTTACAAGGGGCGCGTCGGCATCTTCCAAGCCATGCCCGTCTCAGCAACACTGCAGCAATTGATCTTGCAAGGCAGCGACGCCAGCACGCTGAGCGCACAAGCCCAACAAGAAGGCATGCGCAGCTTACGCGAAGCGGGTTGGCGCAAGGTCTTGCAAGGCGTGACATCGGCGCAAGAGGTCTTGTCGCTAACACACGATGCGTAGCCAGGAGGTCACGCAATTCACTAGGCAGCTGGCGACTTTGCTGCAGTCGGGAGTGGCTTTGTTGCAGTCGCTAGACATCGTCATCAAAGGCATGCCTGCGGGCAAGGCCAAGAACATCGTTCGCGCTGTTCGCAGGCGTATCGAGTCTGGCTCTGCCCTTCACCTCGCGCTACGCAGACACGCTGCATTTGGAGATGTATATTGCGATGTCGTCGCGGCAGGCGAAGCAGCTGGCATGCTCGACACCATGCTCGAGCGCCTGGCAGAGCACCGCGAGAAAACTGAAAAACTGCAGCGCAACGTCCGCTCCGCCATGGCCTATCCCTTAGCAGTGCTCGTGATAGCCTTGGCCGTTATGTTGCTGATGTTTACCTTTGTAGTGCCCGCGTTCGAGAACACGTTTGCGGCTTTTCATGCCAAGCTGCCCGCGCTCACGCGGGGCGTGATCGCTCTCAGCCATGGCTGTGTGCGCTACGGCGGGTGGGTGATTGCAGCCATGCTGCCCAGCGCATGGCTGTGCAGAAGGTTTTTGCACACCACGACTAAATGGCACAAGCCTTGGCACGCCTTTGTGTTGTGCATACCCGTCGTTGGTGTTTTGGTGCGACAAGCCTGCATCGCGCGCTGGAGTCGCAGCTTATCTACCTTGTTTGCGACTGGCATGCCCTTGAACGAGGCCATGGTTGCGGTCAAGGGTGTCACAGGAAACAGCGTTTATGCCAGCGCCAGCGAACGCATGCGCAGTCACTTGATGCGCGGGCGCTCGATGGCAAAAGCCATGGCCAGTGTCGAACCTTTATTTAGCCCTTGGGTCGTGCACATGTGCGCGATCGGCGAAGAGTCTGGCAATTTGGAATTTATGCTCAGTAAGACTGCCGACCACTTTGAGTCTGAAGTTGAAGCAAGTGTGGCGCGCTTGTCGAGTCTGATGGAGCCTATGCTGATTAGCGTGCTCGGATTGATGGTCGGCGTGGTGGTGGTGGCCCTGTATTTGCCCATTTTTGAATTAGGAAACGTTGTATGAACATCCCTGAAGCTTTGTTGGTAGGGGTCTTCGGATTGGTTATTGGCAGTTTTTTAAATGTGGTGATCTACCGACTGCCACGCATGCTGGAGGGTGAAACCCAAGAGACCCTCAGTCTTCCAGCATCGCATTGCCCAGTTTGCAAAACCCCGCTAAAAGTCTGGCAAAACATCCCCGTGGTCAGTTATCTTTTATTACAAGGGCGATGTGGTTTTTGCCAAGCCACTATCGATTGGCAATACCCCTGCGTCGAATTCACCAACATGTGTTTGTGGCTTCTGTGCCTATGGCACTGGGGCATGCACCCAACTGCCCTGGCTTGGGCGATAGGCTTGAGTTTCTTGCTCACCTTGTCCGTCATCGACTGGCAGACCACCTACCTGCCCGATGCATTGACCCAACCCCTGCTGTGGATCGGTCTGTTGGCCAGCAGCTGGGGCTTGACTGAGGTTTCCCTCCAACACGCTGTCTGGGGCGCTGCCGCGGGCTATGGGTCGCTGTGGTTGGTCGCCACTGTTTTTCAGCGCATCACTGGCAAAGAGGGGATGGGTGCAGGTGACTTCAAATTACTGGGCGCACTAGGCGCTTGGCTGGGGCCGTTCGCGTTGATTCCTCTGGTGCTGACCTCGAGCGTGGGGGGTGCATTGGTTGGCATTTGGTTGCAGTCCTCCCATCGCTTGGAGCGCGGCGGCTATCTGCCCTTTGGCCCTTTTTTAGCGTCAGCGGGTGCCGTGCAAGCGTTTGTGGGTGGGGGCGATGTGTTTTTTTACATAAACTGGTTGCTATGACAGCAAGCACTCCCCTGCGACTCGGATTAACCGGCGGCATTGGCAGCGGCAAGAGCACGGTCGCCCAGATGCTCGCCGCGCGGGGGGCTGCGGTGATCGACTCCGATGCGATTGCGCGCAGCGTCACCGCTGCCAATGGCAGTGCAATGCCCGCCATCCGCGAGGCCTTTGGCCCCGAGTTTGTAAATCCAGAAGGTGCGCTAGACCGAGAACGGATGCGCGCCCTCATCTTTACAGACCCTGACGCCAAATTGCGCCTGGAAGCTATCGTCCATCCGTTGGTCGGATTGGCCACGCAGGCGCAAGCGCAAGCCGCCATCCAAGCAGGA
>DDYJ01000014.1:8551-11782 GCA_002347905.1 Comamonadaceae bacterium UBA2237
TGTGTTTAACGATGGTCTTGATCTAGCGCAACTACAACGTGCAGTGGATGGCCTAGCGCTGAAGGTATGATGTCGAAAGTCACTTTCGGCGCAGTCCTTTTCGTTTTCCCACGTGATTCTTTACGAACATCCCTTTAACGAACGCGTTCGCACCTATTTGCGGTTAGAGCATTTGTTCAAGCGTTTTGAATCGCTGAATTTACGTGACACCGCCATCGACAATCACTTTGCACTCACCACTTTGTTCGAGTTGGTAGAAGCCGGTGGCCGCACCGACCTGAAGTCGGACATTCTCAAAGACCTAGAGCGTCACAAACAGCAATTCACCGCATTGCGCGGCAACCCCTCCGTGTCAGAAGAGGCCCTAGACCAACTGCTAGAGCAACTCGAACGTTGCTTTGCCGGATTGAATACCGCCATAGGAAAGATTGGCCAAAACATTTTGGACAACGAATGGCTTACTGCCTTGCGCAACCGTGTGACGATACCTGGCGGCACCTGCTCTTTTGATTTGCCTGCTTACCATGCGTGGCAGCATCAAGATTCCACCTTGCGCAGAGCCGATATCCAGCGCTGGGCGCATGTGTTCCAACCGATGAACGCATCCGTCAACTTGTTGCTGTCTTTGATGCGTGACACAGGCACCACCCAAAAGATGATGGCCATGGGCGGACAGTTTCAGCAATCGCTCGCCCAAGGACGCTTTATGCTGATGCGGGTGGCGATTGACCCCAGCCTTGGTTTTATTCCAGAGATCAGCGGCAACCGCTTGATGATTTGGGTGCGCATGATGCGCCAAGATGGCGACGGTCGTTTGCAGCACAGCACGGACGACGTGCCTTTTGAGATGGCGCTCTGCGTATAACCATTTGCATTTGCGCTAGCGCTTTTGCTCGTGTTATCTAAGCTGTAAGCCCCAAGCGCACCACTGCTTTACTTTTGCAAGTGTCACTCCAACACAGCGCGACCCACAAAACTTCTCTCATCAGCAAACCACTCCAACACCGGCAGGGTTCCAGGCAAGACAGGTTTAACAGTCACCGGCAATTGCTGCCACGCATACAACTGCGATTCACGCATTTGTAATTCGCCTGACCAACGCCTCACCTTGCAAAAGTTCAACTGCACCAAGGCGTGCGGGTAATCGATCTGCTCTGTCTTCCATGCATCGCAATCTTCGATGGTGATCCCAATCTCTTCTTGCAGTTCGCGCTTTAAAGCTTGGGCGACGGTTTCACCGACCTCCAACTTGCCGCCGGGGAACTCCCAGTAGCCTGCATAAGCTTTACCCTCTGGCCGGCTAGTGAGTAAAAAAGAATCGTCGCTACGAATCAACACACCAACAGCGACGTGCACTAGCTGGCGGTCGGCTGAGCGCGTTATTTGTGGGTCGACTACGCGCACGGAGACGGGTTTAGTCATGGCTGGTTGAGAGGAAGTCACAACGCGAAGCCAGTGAAGACTAGCGCGTCACCACATGCTTGCCCGCATAGTCGCGTGCAAACTGATAAGCCACACGGCCACTGCGTGAGCCACGCTCAAGCGCCCAGACCAAAGCCTCGGGCTTGGCGGCTTCGATCGCAGAGACACTCACGCCGAATGAAGACAACCACTGCGCGGCGATCGCCAAGTATTCATTCTGGCTAAATGGATAAAAACTCACCCACAAACCAAAGCGCTCGGAGAGGGAAATTTTTTCTTCCACGCCTTCACCCGGATGCACCTCACCGTCATCCGTGTGGGTGTAGGTGAGGTTTTCTTTCATGTACTCGGGCAAGAGATGGCGGCGGTTGCTGGTGGCGTAGACCAACACGTTGGCGGTCGATGCGGCCACCGTGCCGTCCAAGATAGATTTCAAGGCCTTGTAGCCAGGCTCGCCATCTTCAAAGCTCAGGTCGTCGCAGTAGACGATGAATTTTTCTGCACGGTTTGCAACGACTTCGATGATGTCGGGCAAGTCGACCAAGTCGTCCTTGTCTACCTCGATCAATCGCAAGCCACGTGGCGCGTAGGTGTTTAAGCACGCTTTGATGAGAGATGATTTACCAGTGCCACGTGCGCCCGTTAACAACACGTTGTTGGCAGGCAAACCGTTCACAAACTGCTCGGTGTTGCGCTGGATTTTTTCTTTTTGCTGGTCAATCTCTTTGAGGTCCTGCAAGCCCAGTTGCGCGACATGGCGCACAGGCTCCAAGGTGCCATGGCCGCTGCTGCGTTTGCGGTAGCGGTAAGCCACGCTGGCAGACCAATCGGGCGCTTGCAAGGGTTGGGGCAAGACCGACTCAATGCGTTGCATCAAAGCCTCTGCGCGTTGCAACACGCGTTCTAAACTGCTAGACATGTCTGCTGCCATAGTGGTGACCTACGGTTGAAATGATTTAACTGCGGTAGTCCGCGTTGATGCTCACGTACTCGTGGCTCAAATCGCAAGTCCATACCGTCTCGCTGGCAGCGCCGCGGCCTAACACTACGCGCACCGTGATTTCAGACTGCTGCATCACGCGCTGGCCGTCTTCTTCTTTGTAACTGGGGTTGCGACCACCGTTCACTGCAACATGCACATCGTCTAAATAAAGATCGATCTTGGTTTGGTCTAAGTCGGCGATGCCCGCATAACCGACAGCCGCCAAGATGCGACCAAGGTTGGGGTCGCTGGCGAAGAAAGCGGTTTTAACCAAGGGCGAGTGACCGATAGCGTAGGCCACTTGCAAACACTCTGCGCTGTTACGACCACCTTCTACCTGGACGGTGATGAACTTGGTGGCGCCCTCACCGTCTCGCACAATCGCTTGCGCGAGTTGGCGTGCCACTTTCAACATGGCTTGGAATAGAGCTTTGCCTTCTGCGCTCTCCAAACTGGTGATGGGCGCGTGGCCTGCTTTGTTGGTGGCGATGAATACGAATGAGTCGTTGGTTGACGTGTCGCCGTCGACGGTGATGCGGTTGAACGATCCTTCTGCCAACGCAAAGGTCAACGCATGCATCAACTCTGGCGCTACGCAGGCATCGGTCGCCATGAAGCCCAACATGGTTGCCATGTTGGGGTGGATCATGCCCGCGCCTTTGCTAATACCCGTCACGCTAATGGTCTTGCCAGCAACCTTTGCCTGCACGCTGGCCGCTTTAGGCACAGTGTCGGTCGTCATGATGCCTTCTGCGGCATCCAACCACTGCTGCGAAGAAGATGCGTTGCCCGCTGCGGCAATTGCGGCAGGCAGACCCGCCACGATG
>DDYJ01000014.1:11856-13308 GCA_002347905.1 Comamonadaceae bacterium UBA2237
AGCAATGCACGTATGCCTTGGCTAGTACCTAGTGGCTTGTCTTCTGGTTTGGTTTGCGTAGCAGAAAGATGTTGTCGACAAATTTGCACTGGCGCTGCACAGAAACGGTTTTGCGTAAACACGCCACCAACAGAGGCACCTTCGTCGATCAGCACCACCGTCAAATCTTTGCGGCCAGCTTTTTTGATACCTGCTTGGGTGACGCCAATGCGCAGACCTTGGACTGGGTGGAGTTGGTCGGCAGTGGGGTGGGCAAGGTGAACAGGCATAGCGAATGGATTAACTCAACTGACCATGGCAGAACTTGAACTTCTTACCGCTGCCACACGGACAAGGTTCGTTACGCCCCACCACCGGAAACTTCTCAGAAAATGTGGACGCGTCCATCGTCGTTTCGGCTTCGCCCGATTCATTGGGTGCGGTGTACGTGACGTTATGGATTTTTTCTGCACGCTCTTCTAAATCTTGCGCAGCTTGCTCGATCTGGGTGTTCGATTCGATCTTCACCGTCATCAAGACGCGCGTGACTTCCACCTTCACCATGTCGAGCAACTGGCCAAACAATTCGAAGGCTTCGCGCTTGTACTCTTGCTTGGGCTGCTTCTGCGCATAACCACGCAGGTGAATACCTTGACGCAAATAATCCAACGCAGCCAAATGCTCGCGCCAATGGCTGTCAATGTTTTGTAACAACACCACGCGCATAAAGGGTGTGAATTGGTCTATTCCGACGCGATCGACTTTGGCTTGAAAAACTTGGTTGGCTGCCGCGACCACGTGGTCGACGATGTCCGCGTCAGTGATGGCCGCAGCGTCTTTCACCAGATCGACCAACGGCAAATCGAGTTGCCATTCTTGCGCCAAGACGCGTTGCAAAGCAGCAACGTCCCACTGCTCTTCAACGGATTCTTCGGGCACATACTGGCGCACCAATTCAACAAACGTGCCCTCGCGCAGACCTGCGATTTGTGCCGTGAGGTCAGACGCATCCAAGATGTCGTTGCGCTGTTGGTAGATCACACGGCGTTGGTCGTTCGACACATCGTCGTATTCAAGCAGTTGCTTGCGTATATCGAAGTTGCGCGCTTCAACTTTGCGTTGCGCGCTCTCAATACTTCGCGTGACCATGCCCGCTTCAATCGCCTCACCCTCGGGCATATTGAGGCGGTCCATGATGGCCTTGACGCGCTCGCCTGCAAAGATTCGCATTAGGGAATCGTCCAGGCTCAGATAAAAGCGCGAGGAGCCAGGGTCACCTTGGCGGCCAGAGCGTCCGCGTAATTGGTTGTCGATACGACGCGACTCGTGACGCTCGGTGGCGATGATGCGCAAACCACCTAGCGATTTCACATGCTCGTGGTCTTTGGTCCACTGCACGCGCAGTGCGTCAATTTCTTGCTTCTTCGCTTGCGCGTCGAGCGACTCGTTGGCCTCGACTTCGGCGATGAGTTT
>DDYJ01000014.1:13338-19683 GCA_002347905.1 Comamonadaceae bacterium UBA2237
ATGGTGATCATCTTGGCGCGACCAGCTTGGGCCACGATGTCGGCCTCACGTGCGTGCTGCTTAGCGTTGAGCACTTGGTGTGGCAACTTGGCCTTGTCCAGCATCTCGGCGATGAGCTCAGAATTCTCAATCGATGTGGTGCCGACTAGTACCGGTTGGCCGCGCTCATAGCACTCACGGATATCGTCAATCGCAGCTTTGTATTTTTCTTGCGTAGTTTTGTAGACGCGGTCGAGTTGGTCTTCACGTCGGCTGATGCGATTGGGTGGCACCACCAAGGTTTCAAGGCCGTAAATTTCTTGGAACTCATAGGCTTCGGTGTCTGCCGTTCCCGTCATACCGCCGAGCTTTTTGTAGAGTCGGAAATAGTTCTGGAAGGTGATGGAAGCCATGGTCTGGTTTTCCGCCTGAATAGGCACACCTTCTTTGGCTTCAACCGCTTGGTGCAATCCATCGCTCCAACGACGGCCTGTCATCAAACGTCCTGTGAATTCGTCGACGATCACAATCTCGCCGTTTTGGTTCACGTAGTGTTGGTCGCGGTGGTAGAGATGGTTAGCGCGTAAAGCTGCATACAGGTGGTGCACCAAACTGATGTTCGCGGGGTCATACAGCGATGCACCTGAAGGCAAGAGGCCGCGGCTGTTGAGCAGGCTCTCGGCTTTCTCGTGGCCTTGCTCGGTCAAAAACACTTGGTGCGATTTTTCGTCGACTGTAAAGTCGCCGGGAGTGATGATGCCCTCGCCAGTACGTGGGTCTTCCTCACCGATTTGGCGGGTCAACATGGGCACGACTTGGTTGATAGCCACATAGAGTTCGGTGTGGTCTTCAGCTTGCCCGCTGATGATGAGCGGTGTGCGGGCTTCGTCGATCAAAATCGAATCGACTTCGTCGACGATGGCGTAATGCATGCCACGCTGCACACGGTCTTCCACTTCGTAGACCATGTTGTCACGCAAATAATCAAAACCAAATTCGTTGTTAGTACCGTAGGTGATGTCAGCGCGGTAGGCGGCTTGTTTTTCAGCACGCGGCATTTGTGGCAAGTTGACGCCGACAGTCAATCCTAGGAAGTTATACAAGCGGCCCATCCACTGGGCATCGCGGTTGGCCAAGTAGTCATTCACTGTGACCACGTGCACGCCTTTTCCAGTCAGTGCATTGAGGTAGACGGGCAAGGTAGCAGTCAAGGTCTTACCCTCGCCAGTGCGCATCTCAGCAACCTTGCCTTGGTGCAAGGCGATGCCACCGACCAATTGCACGTCAAAGTGCCGCATCTTCATCACGCGCTTAGAGGCTTCGCGCACTACCGCAAATGCTTCTGGCAATATGCTGTCAATGTCCTCGCCTTGCTGGAGTCGGGCTTTGAAGTCATCGGTCTTCGCGCGCAATGCGTCGTCATCCAAAGATTCCAGAGCACTTTCCAATGCGTTGATCTGCGCGACGGTTTTGCGATAGGTTTTGAGCATCCGATCATTGCGGCTGCCAAAAATAGAAGTCAGTAATTTAAAAGCCATGCGTGCAATGCGGTGTTTTTAACAGCGTGTAAACGCAAAAATTGACCGCAATATCCTTTGTAGAAGGCGTGAGGGAAGAAGCCCGTCATTTTACCCGCCACAAGATCGCATAATGCCCCCATGCGACAGCCGCCCCAAGACAACATGCCCAAGCGATCAGACTCGCTCGCGGCCTTGCGCGATTTGGGTTACAACGCGGTACCCAAGTCCAACTATGTTATTCGCGGCAAAGCGCAGTCGGTCACGCAAATTCTTGATGCTGGCGCGTCTTTGTCACAACTCCAAGCGCTTGCGCGCGACGGACAAAACCGTTTGCAAGCCATCCTTCCGCTTTTGCCTGTTTCTATGCGAGGCCTCGTGCAATCAGGCGGGGTAGAGGGTGAATCTTGGTGCATCTTGGTTCCCAATAGCGCCATGGCGGCAAAACTGCGACAGTTTTTACCGTCGCTTTGCGCGCATCTACGAACAAAGGGGTGGAATGTGCAGACGATTACGGTGAAAGTTATTAAGGCTTAGACAACAAAAAAGCCAGTTCTTCTTGTGGAAGAACCGGCATGTGGTGCCGCTTGTCGGATTCGAACTGACGACCTACCGCTTACAAGGCGGGTGCTCTACCAACTGAGCTAAAGCGGCAATGTTAAATATTTTACTGTGCTGTTGGGGCTTTATTTCACACGCTTCAAAGTTGGACGGCCACTGGGTGGTGTCGGTGGATTTGTATCGTCGTCACTTGTCTCGCTTGCAGTTTTTGAAGTGGTGACTGCAGCCAACGGCGCACGCGACTCAGGCGCAGGCACAACCGTAGTCACGCCGCTTTGTGCACTGCCTTTGGTGTGCATAGGAAACGCCATACCTTGCCCGTTTTCTCTGGCGTAAATCGCTAAGACACGATCTACCGGCACAATGATTTCACGCGGGGTGCCAGCAAAACGTGCCTTGAACTCGATGACATCGTTGCCCAAAGACATGCTGCTGGTGGCGTCGTAGCTCACGTTGAGAACGATTTCACCGTTCTTGACATACTCCTGAGGCACTTGGACCATCTCGTCCACTTGCACAGCGATGTATGGCGTGTACCCGTTGTCTGTGCACCATTCGTGCAGAGCTCGCAAAAGGTAAGGACGGGTGGACGATGCGTCAGGAGCGTTCAACATAGCAATTACTTGCGCATTACCTTTTCAGAAGGTGTCAACGCTTCGATGTAGGCAGGACGCGAAAAAATACGCTCGGCGTATTTCAACAAGGGCGCTGCATTTTTCGAGAGGTCGATGCCGTAGTGGTCTAAACGCCACAGCAAAGGCGCAATGGCTACGTCAAGCATGGAGAAGTTGTCACCGAGCATGAACTTGTTTTTCAAGAACACAGGAGCCAGTTGCGTCAAACGGTCACGGATATGCGCGCGGGCTTTCTCCAAAGCCTTTTCATTGGCCTTGGCAGTACGCGATTCTAAAATGGTGACGTTGGTGAACAACTCTTTTTCAAAGTTGAGCAAGAACAAACGCACACGGGCGCGATCGACAGGGTCACCGGGCATGAGTTGCGGATGTGGAAAACGCTCGTCAATGTATTCGTTGATGATGTTGGACTCATACAAAATGAGATCACGCTCGACCAAGATCGGCACCTGGCCATAAGGGTTCATCACATTGATGTCTTCTGGCTTGTTGTAGAGGTCGACGTCGCGGATTTCGAAGTCCATACCTTTTTCAAACAAGACAAAACGGCAGCGATGAGAAAAAGGACACGTGGTTCCCGAATAAAGCACCATCATGATGGGTGTCTCCTAAAAATCAAAAAGAGTGACAAACTGGTTTGCCACTCCGTGAGGTAATGACAAACGCAAGGTCTGCCATCGAATGAACAGTGATTACTTGATGTCTTTCCAGAACGACGCATTCAAGCGCCAAGCAATCACCATAAAGCAACCGAGGAACAATAAAACCCAAACGCCTAAACGCACACGGGTGTTTTGGGCGGGCTCGCCCATCCATTGCAAGTAGCCCACCAAATCGCCAATAGCTTGGTCGTATTCCAAAGGACTCACAGTGCCAGGTGTAATTTGTTCCCACCCTTTGAACACTTTGGTGGCGTGACCGCCATGGCCTTCGTGCTCTTCATAGATAGGCTTGCGAACGCCCTGCATTTCCCACAACACGTGTGGCATACCTACATTGGGAAAAGCCAAGTTATTCCAACCCGTGGCCTTAGTCTCGTCACGGTAGAAAGTACGCATATAGGTGTAGAGATAGTCTGCGCCTGAGCCACCTGAACCAGAGCGTGAACGCGCAATCAAAGTGAGGTCCGGTGGCGTTGCACCAAACCATTCTTTGGCTTGCTTGGGATCAATGTTGGACTTCATGGTGTCACCCACTTTTTCAGTGGTGAACAACAGGTTGTCTTTGATTTGTTGCTCGGTTAAACCGATGTCTTTCAATCGGTTGTAACGCATGAAAGCCGCTGAGTGGCAATTCAAGCAGTGGTTCACAAACAATTTGGCGCCATGCTGCAAAGCAGCAAGGTCGTTGGTTTTGTTGGGTGCTTTATCCCATGCAATACTGTCACCACCAGAGGCGTGAACACCTGCCACTAAACCGAATGCAAGGACGAGGCTGAGAAGAATTTTTTTCATAGTAAGTCTGCTCCGTCTATTCTTCAGTGAGGCGCGAAAGTAACGCGGTCTGGCACTGGCTTGGTGTCACCAATCGTGCTCCACCAAGGCATCAACAGGAAGAATCCGAAATAAAACAAGGTACCCACTTGCGACACACGCTCACCAATAGGTGATGGTGGTTGAGTACCCAGATATGCCAAGATCACAAAATTAATCACAAAGATACCGTAGAGGTATTTGTGCCAATCTGGGCGGTAGCGAATCGACTTCACCGCACAGTTGTCTAACCAAGGCAAGAAGAAAAGGATGATGACGGCACCACCCATGACCAACACACCCCAGAACTTGGCGTCAATCGACAGCATCAAAACAGACAAGACGACTGCAGCACCCAAGACACCCCCTTTGATGATTTGCGGGAGCTGTGTACGAACCGCACCGAAGTAGGCGCCAGCCAAAACGCAAGCGATGAGTGCATACATCATTTCGCTGGTAATCGCACGCAACATCGAATAGAAGGGCGTGAAATACCAAACAGGTGCAATGTGCAAAGGCGTCTTCAATGGATCGGCGGGAATGAAATTGTTGTACTCCAAGAAGTAGCCGCCAAACTCGGGTGCGAAGAAGATGATCGCGGTGAACACCAACAAGAAACCTGTTACGCCCAAGATGTCGTGCACGGTGTAGTAGGGGTGGAAAGGAATGCCGTCAAGGGGGTGACCGTTGGCGTCTTTAGGTGCGTTGGGTCCTTTGATCTCAACACCGTCAGGGTTGTTCGATCCGACCTCATGCAAAGCAATGATGTGGGCAACGACCAAACCAAGCAGAACCAGAGGCACAGCAATCACATGGAAGCTAAAGAAGCGATTCAAAGTGGCGTCACTCACCACGTAGTCACCGCGGATCAGCAAAGCCAAGTCTGGGCCAACAAAAGGAATCGCCGCAAACAAGTTCACGATCACTTGTGCACCCCAGTAGGACATCTGGCCCCAAGGCAACAAGTAACCCATGAAAGCCTCAGCCATCAAGCATAAGAAGATGGCGCAACCGAAGATCCACACCAACTCACGGGGCTTACGGTAAGAACCGTAAATCAAGCCACGGAACATATGCATGTAGACAACGATGAAGAATGCAGAAGCACCTGTGGAGTGCATGTAGCGAATCAACCAACCCCAAGGCACATCGCGCATGATGTATTCGACCGAAGCAAATGCCAAGTTGGCATCAGGTTTGTAATGCATCACCAAGAAAATTCCGGTGACGATTTGGATCACCAAGACCAACAAGGCCAAGGAGCCAAAGAAGTAAAAGAAGTTGAAGTTCTTGGGTGCGTAGTACTCAGACAAATGCTCTTTGAAGAGCTTAGATGCGGGGAAGCGGTTATCTACCCAATTAAGCAGCTTTTCTGCTGCGGGCGCGTCGGGGGAAATCTCTTTGAAGTTAGCCATGTTGTTGTATCCGATCAGGCTTTTTTGTCTTCACCGATCAGCAGCTTGGTGTCTGACAGGTACATGTGTGGCGGAATCTCGAGGTTGTCTGGTGCAGGCTTGTTCTTGTAAACACGGCCAGCCATGTCGAAGGTCGAACCATGGCAAGGGCACAAGAACCCACCGTTCCAATCGTCGGGCAACGAGGGTTGCGCTCCGGTTTGGAATTTGTCTGAAGGCGAGCAACCCAAGTGGGTGCAAATGCCAACGGCGACAAAAATTTCTGGCTTGATAGAACGCGCTTGGTTCAAAGCGTAAGCGGGAGTGAGTTCACTAGGCTTGCGCTCAGATTTTGGGTCGGCCAACTGGGACTCGATTTTTTTCAAGGACTCGACCTGCTCGGTGGTGCGTTTGACAATCCAAACAGGCTTGCCGCGCCACTCGACGGTCATTTTTTCACCGGGTGCCAATGCGGAAATGTCTACCTCAACAGCGGCACCGGCAGCTTTGGCTTTTTCGGAAGGCTGGAACGTACTAACAAACGGGACTGCGACGGCTACGCCGCCCACAGCACCAGCGCAGGTGGAAGCGATCAGCCACGTGCGTTTGCTGCTATCTACTGGGGTGTCACTCATGAAATTCCTCGAGCTTTAAGCCACAAATGGGGTTAGCCTTCCATTGTATCCGAGCGGGAAAACCCGAATCAAGCCTGCGAGCCAATTCCCGCGAGCCTCTGGGCCATTGCCATCGCCTCCAACAAACTGGCGGGGTCGGCCAAACCCATTCC
>DDYJ01000014.1:19698-22523 GCA_002347905.1 Comamonadaceae bacterium UBA2237
AGGGTGATGTTGACGCCCTGCTCCACGCCCAAATATTTGACGGGAATCAAGCCTTGGTCGTGGTACATGGCCACGACCACATCAAAAGCGCCAGATCGCCCGCGCTCAGCGCGCGCGCGCATGAAAACAGTATCGGGTGACCAAGGACCACTAACCGTGATGCCCTCTGCTTTGGCAAGCTCTATGGCGGGCTGGATGATGTCCACTTCTTCGCGCCCCAACAAACCGCCCTCACCCGCATGCGGATTAAGGCCCGCAACGGCAAGGTGCGGCGCACGCCCCGTGGAAGCCAATTCGGCGCGGTGGGTAATACGCAAGGTTTCCAAAATGTTGTCCACCGTGATGGCTTCTATGGCTTGGCGTAGCGGCTGGTGGATGGTGACCAATACGGTTTTGAGTTCTCGGTTAGCCAGCATCATGCGCACCGGTAGCTGGGCTATTGTTTTATTGAGATGTTGCGCCGTCAAAGCTTGCAACATTTCGGTGTGCCCCGGGAACTTGACGCCCGCTAAAGACAAGGCCTCTTTGTGCAGTGGCGCCGTGACGATCGCAGACACCTCGCCGCGCAAAGCCGCTTGGGTTGCCCAAGTAATGCTGTCTGCGGCAAGTTGGCCAGTAACAGCACTGATTTTTCCGAAAGCGGGAAGTTGTTCCGTGTCGAGCGGACTTCCAACCTGTTGGATCGAAAGTCCTTCCTGCATAGCCAAACTGATAAGCATTGGCTTAGGCAATGGCCTTATATTTGCAGCAACCACTTGCCAAGCCCGCTGCATAACGGCTTTGTCTCCGACCACGATGCAATTGAGAAACAGCTCAGGCGCTTGGCAAAAAGCCTTGACGATGATTTCTGGCCCTATGCCCGCCGCGTCACCGATGGTGATGGCGATAGGCTTTTTGTCAGCGTGCATGGTCAGTCAGGCGCGGGCACTCAAGCGGGATTGTCGATATCGATGAACTGGTGCGTCAGCCCGAACATTTGTGCCACATGGCCAGCAACCGCAGGTGCGCCATAACGCTCCGTCGCATGGTGGCCACAGGCTAAAAAGGCAACGCCTGTTTCGCGTGCCAAATGCGCTTGTGGTTCTGAGATTTCACCCGTGATAAATGCGTCAGCGCCAGCGGCAATCGCATCTTCGAAATAACTTTGTGCACCGCCAGAACACCACGCAATTTTTTGCAAAGGCTTAGATTGTTCGCTGACCACTGTGGGGGTTCGTCCTAGCGTTTTGGCTATTGCCTTGGCCAAGTCTTGCGCACTTGCGAAAGCTTGACCATCGCTGCGTTGCCCCAATAGGCCTAAGTTTTGATCACCAAAGCGGCTGACCACATCCAAGCCCCACAACTTGGCGAGTTGCGCGTTGTTACCCAACTCTGGGTGTGCGTCTAGCGGCAAGTGGTAAGCGATTAAATTGATGTCATGCTGCAAGAGGCGTTGCAGTCGTTGCTTCATCCAACCCGTCACCGTGCCGTCTTGGCCACGCCAAAACAAACCGTGGTGAACAAAGATTGCATCGGCTTTGGCCTCAATCGCAGCATCTATCAGCGCGCGACTTGCCGTCACGCCTGACACGATATGGGATATGCGCTCACGCCCTTCCACCTGCAATCCATTGGGTCCGTAGTCTTTGAAGTTGTTAGGTTGCAAAACGCTCTCAAAGGCGTTGAGCAATTCGCTTCGGCTGATGGCTTGTTTAGGCACGTCTAGTAGTAACGTTTTGGATGACGGTGGTTTATTTAGGCGATCTATTGAACTTAGCAGAAGGCCTCTGGGCTGGTGTCACATCCAGAGCTAGGTCAGCATCGCGTCGCTTGATACGCATTTTGACGGCGGTGCCCGGAGTTTGCGCTGCAATGAGGGTGAGCAACTCGCTCACGTTGTGCACATCTTTGTCACCCACTGCCAACAACACATCCCCTGGCTTCAAACCCGCTTTGAATGCGGGTCCATTTTGCAAAACACCTGTGATGATGACGCCCTCGGTTTGCTTGACACCAAAGGTCTCGGCCAAGTCGGCGTTCAATTCGACGGGCTCGACGCCAATCCAGCCGCGCGTCACCTGGCCATCGCGCACCAAGCCCTCTAGCACCTGCCGCGCTGTGTTGACGGGAATGGCGAATCCAATTCCCATATTGCCGCCCGAGCGCGAATAAATCGCGGTGTTGATGCCCAACAAGCTGCCGTTCACATCGACCAATGCGCCGCCTGAGTTTCCCGGGTTAATGGCCGCATCGGTCTGGATAAAGTTCTCAAAAGTATTGATGCCCAGTTGGTTGCGCCCCAAAGCCGAGATGATGCCCCCCGTCACGGTTTGTCCCACACCAAACGGATTACCAATGGCCAACACTTTGTCGCCCACCTGCACGTTGTCGGAATTGCCCATGGCAATGACAGGCAGGCGATCCAAGGTGATGCGTAAAACTGCTAAATCGGTATCTGGATCCGTACCAATCACTTTGGCCGTCGTACGGCGGCTATCGCTCAAAGTGACTTCAATTTCTTGCGCGCCCTCGACCACATGGTTGTTGGTCAAGATATAGCCTTCGGGGCTGACGATCACACCACTGCCCAAACCCATTTGCGGGCTAACGTCTTCGCGGTCCCCATAAAAAAAACGAAACCATGGGTCGTTGGCCAATGGGTGCGCTTTACGCGCTTGCGTAGTGGCGATACTGACCACCGCAGGCGCCGCGCGTTTTGCGGCAGGGCTCATACTGCCGGGCATCACAGTGCCTGCAGCATTGGAAGGCGCCTCTAACAAAGTAACGCCTTGCAGGGAGGGGCGTTGGTTTAACCACTCAGGTTTGAGAGTGACGAGCACAAACCA
>DDYJ01000209.1 GCA_002347905.1 Comamonadaceae bacterium UBA2237
AAGAATTTCAAAGATACCAAGAGCTATAAGCGCCGTAAACGTTGGTTGGCTTGACCAAAAACCTCTCTTATTAGATTTCCTATTTATGAGCTCCCATTTTGATGCGCTAGAAACGCGAGGCCCTGCCCAACGTGAAGCTGCGCTGTTGGCTGCATTGCCAAAGCAGGTGGCGCATGCTAGAGCGAGCGCACGCGCTTTTGCTAAAAGTTTGCAATCTGTCGATGCAACGCAAGTTAACAGCCGGGCTGCTTTAGCAAAGTTACCTGTCATTCGCAAGTACGAATTGTTAGAGCAACAAAAAGCCGAACGTGCGAACGATATTTTTGGTGGCTTCTCAGCCATTGCCTATGGCAGAGCAATGCCCCGTATCTTTGCAAGCCCTGGCACCATCTATGAACCAGAGGGTGCGCGCGCTGACTATTGGCGCATGGCGCGTGCGATGTTTGCGGCAGGCTTTCGTGAAAACGAGTTGATCCACAACTGCTTTAGTTACCACTTCACGCCTGCGGGCTCGATGATGGAAACAGGTGCGCATGCATTGGGTTGCACGGTGTTTGCCGGTGGCATCGGTCAAACAGAACAACAAGTGCAGGCTATGGCGGAACTGAAACCGGCCGGCTACATCGGTACACCGAGCTTCTTAAAAATCATTGTCGAGAAAGCTACTGAAATGGGTGTGGGTTTGCCGAGCGTGCGCAAAGCATTGGTGTCAGGTGAGGCCTTTCCACCCAGCTTGCGTGAATGGTTAGCGGAGCGTGGCATTGCGGGCTACCAGTGTTATGCCACGGCAGACCTTGGTTTGATTGCGTATGAAACTTCTGCGCGCGAAGGTCTGGTGTTAGATGAAGGTGTCATCGTTGAAATTGTGCGTCCTGGAACAGGCGACCCTGTTCCTGAGGGCGAAGTAGGTGAGTTGGTCGTGACTACGCTCAACCCTGACTACCCATTGATTCGTTTTGGTACTGGCGATTTGTCAGCCGTTTTACCGGGTACTTGTCCGACGGGTAGAACCAATTACCGTATCAAAGGATGGATGGGTCGCGCAGACCAAACCACCAAAGTGCGTGGCATGTTTGTGCATCCTGGGCAAGTGGCAGAAGTCACCAAACGCTTTCCCGAGATCAAGCGTGCACGATTGGTTGTTTCAGGCGAAATGGCCAACGACCAACTCACACTCAAAGTGGAGACTCTAGTGTCAGCAGGGTTAGCGGAGAAGATCAGTGAGGCTGTACGTGATGTGACAAAGCTACGGGCAGATATTGCTTTGGTAGAAGTGGGAAGTTTGCCTAACGATGGAAAAGTGATTGAAGACGCGCGCAGCTACCAATAAACACCTAAGTATTACCCGTATATATAAATATTACAGGCAGGTTTAGGATGGTGGTTTTGCGTGGTTAGTATCTACGGTGTATTACTTGGAGACCCTATGAAAAAGTTATTTGTATTGAGCTTGTTGGTGGCAGCGAGTTGCCAAACATGGGTGGTGGCATCTGATTTTCCTGTCAAGGACAAACCCGTCACGATCGTCGTGCCGTTTGTCGCCGGCGGACCGACTGACCGCGTCGCACGTGATTTAGCGGAAGCCATGCGCAAGCCTTTAGGCACTACCGTAGTGGTTGAAAACGTAGCTGGTGCGGGCGGTACCATCGGGGCTAACAAAGTCGCTAAAGCGCCGCAAGATGGTCATACCGTGTTGTTGCACCACATCGGTATGGCGACATCGCCTGCCTTGTATCGCAAGATGCCTTACAACACCTTAGACGATTTTGAATTCTTGGGCATGGTCAACGAAGTGCCTATGACCTTGATAAGTCGCCCTACTCTGCCTGCCAATAACTTCAAAGAATTGCAGACATGGATTGGTCAAAACAAAGGCAAGATTAATTTAGCCAATGCTGGCTTAGGCGCTGCTTCGCATTTGTGCGGATTGATGTTCCAGCAAGCGGTTAAAACCGACATGACTACCGTTCCTTACAAAGGTACTGCACCTGCCTTGAACGATCTGATGGGTGGCCAAGTAGATTTGTTGTGTGACCAAACGACCAACACCTCTAGCCAAATCGAAGGCAAAACAGTTAAGGCATTTGCTGTGACGACTATGAAGCGTTTGACAACACCTGCTTTGAAAGACTTACCAACGCTTAACGAGGTTGGATTGAAAGATTTCAACGTGTCTATTTGGCATGGCATGTATGCCCCTAAAGGAACGCCTGCAGATGCGGTTACGAAACTTAATGCTGCGTTGAAAGCCGCCTTGAAGGACCCAGAGTTCGTCAAAAAGCAAGAGGCCTTAGGCGCAGTGGTGGTGACCGACAAGCGTACCGATGGCGCTGAGCATAAGAAGTTTGTGTCTGCTGAAATTGCCAAGTGGGGTCCTGTGATCAAGGCTGCTGGTGAATATGCGGACTAATCGCGCACGACGCAGTGCACTAGTAGCCTGTGCGCAGGCTGCTGCTTGGGGCTTATTAGCCATAACAACCAGTTTGTCTCACGCGCAAACTGGTTGGCCCAATAAGCAAGTGCGTATCGTGGTGCCATTTGCGCCCGCTGGCACCACCGATATCTTGGCCCGCGCCATCGCACCCGAACTCTCTAAAGCATTTGGCCAGACTTTTTATGTAGACAACAAGCCAGGTGCAGGTGGTAATTTGGGCGCGGACATCGTTGCCAAATCGCCTGCAGATGGATATACCTTGTTGATGGGAACAGTAGGCACCCATGGTATCAATCGTGCCTTGTACGAAAAATTGCCCTACGACCCGATTAAAGATTTTGCCCCCATCACCTTAGTGGCGGGTGTGCCAAATGTGATGGTAGTGAATGCGGAAAAAGCCAAAGAGCGCAATATCAACACCGTTGCAGACTTCATTGCTTACGCAAAAGCCAACCCAGCCAAGCTCAATATGGCGTCCAGCGGAAATGGCACATCCATCCATTTATCCGGTGAGTTGTTTAAAAGTATGAGCGGTACCTTCATGGTCCACTTTCCTTATAAAGGCTCTAGCCCTGCATTACTAGATTTGGTTGGCGGCGCAACGGATGTGATGTTTGACAACTTACCTTCGTCTTTGCAACTCATCAAATCTGGCAAGCTCAAAGCGCTTGCAGTGACAAGCATTGAACGATCCGCAGCACTACCCGATGTACCCACCTTAGACCAAGCGGGTGGTAAGGCCCTCAAAGGGTTTGATGCCAGCTCGTGGTTTGGATTGTTAGCACCTGCTGGCACACCGCCCGAGATCGTTGCGCGAATTCAACAAGAAGTGACTAAGTCACTCAACACACCAGCCATCAAAGAAAAAATGCTCGCGCAAGGAGCTATACCTAGCGGGATCACTCCGGCTGAATTTGCCAAGTTCATTGACGCCGAACACAAAAAGTGGGCGCAGGTCGTTAAGAACTCTGGCGCCAAAGTAGATTAAACCTACGCATCAATAGTGATAAACGCCGCGGCCGGTTTTACGACCTAGCTGACCCGCAGCAACCATTTCTTTAAGTAGTGGGCAGGGGCGGTATTTGCTATCCCCATACTCACTCAAATACACCTCCATCACAGCCAAGCAAACATCGAGACCGATCATGTCGGCCAATGCCAATGGCCCAATCGGTTGGTTGCAACCGAGGCGCATGCCCGCATCGATGTCGTCGGGTGTGGCCAAACCTTCGGAGAGTACAAAAAACGCTTCGTTGATCATCGGTACCAAGATCCGGTTGACAACAAAGCCTGGCGCGTTTTTGACAGTGATAGGACTTTTGCCTAAGCGCTTAGCCAATGCTTGGACTGCTTCGTGGGTCGCGTCTGAAGTTTGCAGACCACGAATGATTTCTACCAAAGCCATCATGGGCACTGGATTGAAAAAATGCATGCCAATAAAACGATCGGCGCGCGTGGTTGCAGCAGCAAGTTTGGTAATAGAGATGGATGAAGTATTGGATGCCACGATGACATCTGCAGCAAGCAGGCCATCGACTTGTTTCAAGATCTTGACTTTGAGGTCAAAGTTTTCTGTGGCGGCTTCAATCACCAATTGGGTATTTTGTAAATCTTGGTATTGGGTGCTGCCGTGTATGCGTGCGAGTGCCGAAGTTTTTTCTGCCTCGGTCATTTTTTCTTTTTTGATCAATCGGTCTAGGCTGCTGCTAACGGTTGCAATGCCTTTGGCGACTGCTGCTTCAGAAATATCGACCATTACGACGTTCACGCCTGCCACTGCACAGGCTTGTGCAATGCCATTGCCCATAGTGCCAGCACCAATGATGCCCACTGTTTGAATACTCATGAAATCACCTTTTTAACTAAATAACCTAATCTTAAATACGCTTGACTCTCAATGGTATCCGCTCATTTTTTAATTGGTTCTTATAGAGCGGCATCAAGTCCTAAAGCGTTTACGGGTGAAATGAAGGGCAATAGCCCAAGCCACACCCGCATACAAAGCCAATACGCCTAAATGCAAAAAGGGTTGGCTTGGCCAGCGGTCTAAGAACAGGGGCCTTACCAATGCAATGGCTTGGCTTAGCGGTAACCACTCTGCTACAGCACGTACCCAGGGTGGCAGTTGGTCACTTGGAAAAAATACCCCGCTTAAAAACATCATGGGCGTTAAAAACAGCGTGAAGTAATAGGTGAAAAAATCATAGCCTTTAGCCAGCGCATTGAATATCAAAGCCAAGCAACTAAAGGTAACGCCTACAAACAACAAACAAGGCCAGGCTAGCAAAATCTTCCAACTTTGCGTGATTCCTAAAGCCATCATCACACCCAAGATGGCCGTGATCGTGAACAAAGACTTAAAAGCCGCCCAAAGCATTTCGGCGAGCAGTACGTCTTCTAGTCGGATGGGGGCGTTCATGATCCCATCCCATGTTTTTTGCACATGCATGCGTGAGAAAGCGGAATACAAAGCCTCAAAGGTGGCGGCATTCATCGCGCTCATACAAATAGAGCCGCTGGCTAGAAAAAGCAAATAAGGCACTTGTACGCCGTCCAAAGTCACCTCGCCAATCAAGGCACCCATGCCGTAGCCAAATGCAACCAGCCACATCAGCGGCTCTGCGATATTGGCGACCAAACTAGGAATTACCAATTTGCGCCAGACCAAGAGGTTGCGCATAAAAACAGGCCAAAAACGGAAATAGAGCTGCATCGCTTAGGCCCCTTCTCGAATTTGGCGACCTGTCATTTTTAAAAACAAGTCTTCTAGATTAGCGGGGCGATGCAAAGTGCGCAGGCCAGCATGCGTATGGAGTGCCTGTAAAAGCGGTGCGGCATCTAGCGTGTAGAAGAAAACTGTTTCACCGCTGACCTCGATGCGTTGGGCTAGTTGCACGAGGGGGCTATCTGCCATCGCTAAAGCATCTTGACCATACACCTCGACCACATCAGGCTCTAAATGTTGCGCGATCAAATCGCGTGGAGTTCCTTCGGCAATTTTTTTGCCGTGGTCGAGTAAGAGCAAGCGGTTACACAAGCGCTCAGCCTCATCCATAAAGTGTGTGGTGAGCAATATCGATTTCCCTTGTTGCAGCAGTTGTTGAAGACGCTCCCACATCAAATGGCGTGCTTGGGGGTCAAGGCCTGTGGTGGGCTCGTCTAGTAGCAGGATATCGGGGTCATTGATCAGTGCGCGCGCTAGGCTCAATCGGCGTTTCATACCGCCTGATAGTTGCCCGGGTTTGGCGTCAGCTTTGTGATTGAGTGCGGCAAATTCAAGCAACTCTGGCACACGAGCTTCAATATCGCTGCGTGTCATGCCGAAGTACGTGCCAAATACACGCAGATTTTCAGCGCAGGTGAAGTCAGGATCAAGCGTATCGAATTGGCTGACAACGCCTATGCGTGATTTGATGGCCAGTGCATCTCGGGGCATAGACAAGCCAAAAGCTTGGATGGTGCCTGCATCGGGTTCGCTCAAGCCCAGACACATGCGCAAGGTCGTGGTTTTACCCGCGCCGTTAGGACCAATCACACCCAAGCATTCGCCTGCTTGTAATTGAAACGACAAATCGTCGACGACAGTCGCATCACCATAGCGTTTGGCTAGATGTTGGCATTCAAAAAGTGGTTCTTGCATACGCACATTGTGCCCCGCCTAGAATCGAAAGTTATGGCTACTTCTTTACGTGTTTATCTCCAATACCTTTTACCTAAACAGGCGTTGACCGAATTGGCGGGCCGCTTTGCTGCTTGGCAAGGTGGTCGCTGGACACATGCGGTGATCCGTTGGTTTGTGAAGCGTTACAACGTCAACATGGACGAAGCGCAAGACGCCGACGTGACCCATTACGCCAGCTTCAACGACTTCTTCACGCGTGCGCTCAAACCTGGAGCACGCCCCTTGGCGGATGCGCAATGGGTGTGTCCTGTAGATGGTGCGATCAGCCAGTTTGGGCGCATCGATGGCGACCAGATATTTCAAGCCAAAGGACATTGCTACAGCACACGCGCTTTAGTCGGTGGTGACGCGCAGCTAGCCGCCCAATTCGAGAATGGTGACTTTGCGACTATTTATTTAAGCCCCAAGGATTACCACCGCATCCATATGCCCGCGTCAGGCCGCTTGTTGCGCATGATCCATGTGCCAGGCGATTTGTTTTCCGTCAACCCAGCAACAGCCCAAGGTGTACCTGGTTTATTTGCGCGCAATGAGCGTGTCGTCTGCGTGTTTGATAGTTTTGTGATGGTGCTTGTAGGCGCCACGATTGTGGGCAGTATGGCAACCACTTGGCATGGTGTGGTCAACCCACCGCGCTCACCCACGGTGCGTGAATGGCATTACGACGAGGCTTCAATTGCGCTGCAACAAGGTGACGAGATGGGTCGCTTTTTATTGGGCTCAACGGTGGTGATGTTGTGGCCGCAGAACACGCTGGTCATTAACCGACATTGGGAGCCGGGGGTGGGTGTGCGCTTGGGCGAGAAGATGAGCGAAGACAGCATCTAAGCTTTCAAAACATCCTTGTAAATTAAACATGGCATGTTCAATTTGCAAGGATAAAAAATTACATATTGCGGCGATATTGCCCACCCACTTCAAACAAAGCGTTGGTAATTTGACCCAGTGAGCAAACACGCACGGCATCCATCAACACTTCGAACACATTGGTGTTGTCGATTACCGCTTTTTGAAGGCGCTTGATTTGCACGACAGAGGCTGCTTGGTGGCGCGTATGGAAGTCTTGCAAACG
>DDYJ01000210.1:0-3121 GCA_002347905.1 Comamonadaceae bacterium UBA2237
GTGCACTTGTTAGGGTCTAGGCCTACTGCTAGCCAGTCGATCACCATCTCATACACATTCTGTTCAATGACTTCGCGGCTTTCGTAGTGCGTTGTCAAGGCGTGCCAATCGGCGACAAAGTAATAACACTCCATCTCAGACTGCAAACGCACCCAATTTTTCAAGGCGCCGTGGTAGTGGCCTAAATGCAAAGCGCCGGTGGGGCGCATGCCTGAGAGAACGCGGTCTTTCATGGGTTTAACTTTGNNCAGAATTGTCGCATTGCATCGACTAGCCACAGGCCCTAATCGAGGCCTAGAGTGCGCAAAGCTCCCCGACCTTGTCTAAGGATGGTCGGATCCCCGCCACCTTCCATGCTGGTGAGATCGACTACCGTGGTGGCTTCTAGTGGGCAAGCGCCTGCGTCAATGACGGCGGCAAGTTCGTGCTCGAATCGCTCACGAATCTCTTGTGCGTCATTCATAGGCTCTGTTTCGCTGGGAGGTATCAAGGTGGTAGCAAGCAAGGGCTCGCCGTGGAGTGCTAATAAATCGAGCAAGGTTTTGTTCTCTGGAACCCGCAGGCCTATGGTTTTGCGTTGCGGATGGCTCACACGTCTAGGGACTTCTTTGGTGGCCTCTAATATGAAGGTGTAAGCACCAGGCGTTGCCGCCTTGAGCAAACGGTATTGGCGGTTATCGACTTTGGCGTAGTTGGACAACTCGGACAAATCGCGGCACAGCAAGGTGAGGTGGTGCTTGTCGTCGACTTGGCGGATACGGCGCATTTTTTCGACCGCCGTTTTATCGTCTAAATGGCATACCAAGGCATAACTTGAATCGGTCGGCACGGCCACCACGCCCCCGCTGGCTAAAAAAGCGACGGCTTGTTTAAGTAAGCGCGGTTGAGGATTCTCAGGATGCACCTGCAGAAACTGGGCCATGTCTGAATTGCCTCAATCGTGCGCGGGTGGAATGCTCTTGGCGTGTTCGCGTTGGCCGAACCAGCCAGCGCCTAAGCCGCACAGGGCAATCAAGGCCATACCAGTCAGCGCGATCGGGTCAGGAATATGTGAGAAAACCACCCAACCCGTCAACGTGGCAAAGGCAATGCCACTGTAGAGAAAAGGTGTGACGCGTGAAGCGGGCGCGCGCGCAAAGGCCACGATCAGCAAATAGTGCCCCAAGGTGCCAGCACAACCGATCAACACCATCAACATCCATTGAAAGCCTGTCAATTCGGTGGTCCACACACTCAGCACCATACAGGTAGATACCAAAGCGCCCACCCACCCGGTGTAGATGTGCATGGTTTCCGGTGTTTCTGTTTTGGCCATATGGCTGGTCAAAATTTGAAAGCTGGAATACGACAGCACCATCAGCAGCGGAATCCAAGCATGGCTTGCATCCATGCTGCCACCGGGTCGAACGATCAACATGGCGCCTAACAAGCCGCCTGATACAAAAACCCAACGCATTTTGGAGACATGTTCTTTCAAGACAAAGCGCGCCAATATGGTCACAGTCAAAGGCGACAACATGGCGATTGCACTGAATTCGGCAACAGGCATGCGAATCAAACTACCAAAAGCCAAAAAACTAGACGTCAGAAGAAGTAAGCCGCGGATGATTTGTAACTTCAAAGAATGGGTTTGAAACACGGCCCGACCCTTACGCGGCAGCATCAGGGCAGTCGTCGCCAAGGCCTGAAAGGCATACCGAAACCACAACACCATCAACATGGGCACGCTGGCCAATAGAAATTTATTGGTGGTGTCTAGCAACGCAAAACACGCCATCGCGACCACGGCATAGATCATGCCGGCCAAGGCCTGTTGCGCTGAGAGGGGGCTACCGTCTACCGAGGTATGCGTGGAGGCGGTGCTCATTGGATACGGTGGGCCAATGCTTCCCACACAGGGGTAAGTTGGCCAGGTAACCAAGGCAGGGTACCAAGATCGATGCGGCTTTCTTCTGGGCTGTGGAAGTCACTGCCACGCGAGGCGAGTAAATCGAATTCTTTAGCCATGTCGCCATATTTCACATATTCAGCGACGGTATGGCTACCCGTCACGACCTCAACGCCTTGTCCACCATGGTTTTTGAACTCCATGAAAAAGGCGAATTCCTCATTTGGTGTGAAGTTGTAGCGACCGGGGTGGGCGATGATGGCAATGCCCTTTGCCTCCGTGATCCATTGCACAGCTTCTTTGAGTGATGCCCAGCGGTGTGGCACAAAGCCAGGCTTGCCATCGGTCAAAAACTTACGAAAGACTTCGTGGGTGTCAGCGCAAACGCCTGACTCCACCAAATAGCGGGCAAAGTGGGTACGCGAGATCAGCTCAGGATTACCCACATATTTCAAAGCGCCCTCGTAGCAACCATGGATACCTACTTGGGCTAAGCCTTCAGACATTTCTTGGGCGCGCTCGCCTCGACCGCCACGGGTCTTGCGCAATCCTTGCTGAATACCTGCGTTTTCGTGGTCAAAACCCAAGCCAAGGATGTGTACGGTTTGACCAGCGAAGGTGACCGAGATTTCAGTGCCAGTGAGGTACTGCATGCCTTGGGCTTTGGCGGCAGCTAGCGCACGTGTTTGTCCGCTGATTTCATCGTGGTCCGTCAACGCCCACAGTTCAACGCCATTGGCTTTGGCGCGCGCTGCTAATTCTTCGGGTGTGAGGGTGCCATCTGAAACCACAGAGTGGCAGTGCAAATCGGCGTTTAATACAGTTTTGATCACAAGGGCGATTGTAGGCGGGGCAGGGCTTGGCGCGCGTTGGCCGATGTGGCAGCGGCAAGTTCCGCTAGAGAAATACGGCGCAGATCAGCCAATACGGATGCAATACGGGGCAACTCGGCGGGACTGTTTCTGCCTTGTGCTTGGCCTTTTTCTCTATCCTGCGCGGTGGTGTAGAGCCAATGCGGCGGAATGTCGGGCGCATCGGTTTCTAGTACCAAGGCCGATAAAGGTAACTCTGTGGCCAGCGCTCTTAGCTTGGTCGCGCGGTCATACGTCATAGCGCCCCCAAAGCCGAGTTTGAAACCCATCTCGATGAACATCTGTGCTTGTTGTTGGCTGCCATTGAAAGCATGGGCGATGCCGCCGACTACGGGAAATCGACGAAGCCCTTTCAGTAAGC
>DDYJ01000210.1:3248-6618 GCA_002347905.1 Comamonadaceae bacterium UBA2237
CCCAAAGCGTATACGTCTGCATGGCGATGGGCTAGGAGCCGCACTTTGTCAAAGTGGGATGCCATGACGGCCGGAATGACGCACGTTTTTACGCCTAGAGTTTTGGCAAGTTGGCGCACCGTATCCCGGTCGGCGTCAAACTCAGCAGCGTCTAAGTGGCAATGGGTGTCTATCCAAGGCATGGCCTTAGTCTTGCAGGCTGCCTGCTACCAAATGCAGTTGTCTGTCACAACGGCTTGCGAGTTGGGTGTCGTGCGTCACAACGACAAAGGCTGTTCCTTGTGAATGGGCTAAGTCGAGCATCATGGAAAACACAAGGTCCGCAGTATTACGGTCCAAATTGCCTGTAGGCTCATCTGCTAACAAACAAGCAGGGCGTGTCACCAAAGCACGGGCAATCGCTACGCGCTGCCGCTCACCACCAGACAACTCTGAAGGGCGATGTTGCATGCGTGGGCCTAATCCCACTGACTCCAATATCGTTTGGGCTTGCGCGTTGGCTGCATGTCTGTCCATACGGCGAATCCACAAAGGCATGGCGACGTTATCAATCGCACTGAACTCTGGCAAGAGGTGGTGGAACTGGTAAACAAAACCCAAATGCTGGTTGCGCAAATCGCCCAGTTCACTGGCGCTCAGTCCGCCCAATGTTTGGCCTAGCAGGTTCAAAGAACCCGTAGTAGGTAAATCCAATCCGCCCAAAATATGCAACAAAGTGCTTTTGCCAGAACCCGACGCCCCGACGATGGCCAACGTTTCGCCAGCAGCCACGGAGAGATTCACGTCTTGTAAGACGGAGACGTCCAAGGCCCCCTCGCTGAACCGCCGGCTGATGTGTTGCGCCTCTAAAACGGTTGACGTGTTCATATGGTCGAAACTGGGAGGCGTATTGGGCTTATTCATACCGCAAGGCCTGCGCAGGTTGGATGCGACTGGCACGCCAACTGGGGTAAATCGTCGCCACAAAAGCCAAGGCCAGCGATATCAAAGCCACGGGCCAAATATCGGCGGACTGCGGATCGCTCGGCATACGGCTGATCAAGTAAATATCACGCGGCAGAAAACTCGCACCCAGTAATTGCTCGATCGCTGGGACGATGACGTCGATATTGAATGCCACGCCAAGACCCATTAGCAGACCACCCAAAGTGCCCATCACCCCAACGGTCGCGCCTTGCACTACAAAAATCGCCAAGATGCTCGATGGGCTCGCACCCAGTGTGCGCAAGATCGCAATATCGGCGCGTTTGTCCGTCACAGTCATCACCAAGGTAGTGACCAAATTAAAAGCCGCCACTGCCACGATGAGGGTGAGGATGATGAACATCATTCGTTTTTCGACTTGCACGGCCGCAAACCATGTGCGGTTTTGACGCGTCCAATCGCGCACGATCACTTCGCCACCCAAAAGGGCGGAGAGTTCATAAGCCACCGAGCGCGCATCGTTGATATGCTGAATCTTGAGACGAATACCGCTAGGGCCCTCGACCCGAAAAATGCGTTGCGCGTCCTCAACATGCATGAGCGCCAAAGTGGCGTCGTATTCATAGTGACCAGAATCAAAAATGCCCGACACCGTGAGCTGCTTTAAGCGCGGCAATACGCCAGCCGGTGTCACCTGACCGCCAGGTGAGATGAGTGTGATTCGGTCACCCACTTGCACGCCCATAGCGAGAGCGAGTTCGCCGCCCAAAACTACATTGAAACTGCCCGGTTGCAAAGATGCCATTGCCTTAGGTGGCAGTTGCAAGGTGAAGTCGCTGACCTTAGCTTCGCGTTCTGGCTCTATGCCGCGCACCAATGCGCCGCGCATGTCTTCGCCACGGGCTAACAAAGCTTGCTGCGCTACAAAAGGCGCGGCGGCCACCACCTCGGGGTGTTGGAGGACTTTCTTCAATACGGCGTCAACATCCGCAAAACCTTCGCCAGTAGGTGTCGTCAGCTCAATGTGCGACACCACAGCGAGCATACGGTCGCGCACTTCTTTCTGAAAACCATTCATCACGCTCAAGACGATGATCAAAGCGGCGACGCCCAAAGCAATGCCGAGCATCGACACGCCAGAAATAAAAGAAATAAACCCATTACGCCCAGCGCTACGGCCCGCACGCGTGTAGCGCCAGCCGATCAGTAATTCATAGGGAAGGGAGGAAGAGCGGGTTTTCACAGGGGGTGATTGTGTCATCAAGGACAATCGCGGCTATGTCTTTTGATTTACCCACGTGGGTGGTTCCTTATGCGTTGTGGTCTGGCCATCGCGCACCAGCCAATTGGCCAGCGAGTGATGCCTTGCCTAATGTGCGCCAATGGCTACGGGATATGCATAGAACATCGGTGATCCATGAGGAACCCCACGGGGCATTACCCACCAGTTTGGCTATGCCCCACGAAGTGGCGCAGGCTCAAGCTTTAGGTTGGGATTTTGCAGACGGATGTGTGCCATGGGCGGCAAATGCAGCGGCTGAAAAACATTTAAGTGCTGACACATCGGCTTGGGCTTTTGTCACGCTGTGCAATTGGCATGTGAGCAATGGCCAAGTCAATATGGGCGATCCAGCGCATTTACAAATCGACGCAGACACCGATGCCCAACTTTTTGAAGCGATGCAAGATTTTTTCGCGCAAGACGGTATTGCGCTCTACCCCTGTCAGCCTGGTCAGTGGTTAGCCCAGTCGGATGTGTTTGCCAATTTGCCAACCGCTTCGCTCGATCGGGTGATTGGCCGCAATATCGATCCATGGTTAGTAGGAGGTGCAGCGCCGTCGGGTACAGCCACCTTGCTGCGACGTTTGCAAAATGAAATGCAGATGTTGCTTTACACCCACGTTGTCAATGCGAATCGCGGGCTCGCCATCAACTCTTTGTGGTGGCATGGTGCTGGCGTGTTGCCAATAAATACGGAAATTAGTACCAATACTAAAACTAGTGCTGCGAGAGAAAATCCAACGAACTTGGCAGGATCTCCGTTGCTGCAAACATTGAATGAAGCTCAGTTAGTGGCTATATCAGATTTGCGCAAAGCGTCTTTGCAACAAGACTGGCAAGGATGGACGCAAGCTTGGACTTTGTTAGACCAAACCCTTTTTGCTGATTTATTGAAACGCGTCCAACAAGGCGAAACCATGCGGGTGGTGTTGTGCGGTGAGTATGAGCGACATATGTATGAAACACAACCTGCTTCCGCTTGGAGCAGGATTCAATCAATCGCAGGTTGGCAAGACCTTTGGCAATCCAATGCGCTTTTACAAAACATTGCAAAGCGATTTGGCGCAACTGCATTGCACGAACGTTTAGTCGTTCTGCCCAGATCTGAGGACATGTGATGCAATTTATTTCGCGCGAGGTAGCACCTCGCAGTGTTTGGGCTTT
>DDYJ01000196.1:0-479 GCA_002347905.1 Comamonadaceae bacterium UBA2237
TGTTTGGCCATCAGCGCAGACATCAATCCTGCGCGCGCCGCAGCGCCTGGGTGGAAAGGCTTGGTCATGGTGCCAAATTGCTCGCGCAAGCCGATCGGTTGCGACGCTGCGATGCCCAAAGCCATAGCGGTCTGTTGGGTGTTGAGTTTTAGCAAACGCGCACAAGCCGCAGCAGATCCCAACATGCCGGTGGTTCCAGTGATATGCCAGCCGCGGTCGTAATGTTCGGGGTAGACGGTGTTGCCCATACGGCAAGCGACGTCGATGCCAAGCACCAATGCGTCGATCACCTCGCGTCCGGTTGCACCTATGTGTTCTGCCAATGGCATCAAGGCCGAAGCGACTGGACCCGCGGGATGGATGATGGTTTTGAGATGGGTGTCGTCAAAGTCAAAGGTGTGCGAGGTGATGCCGTTGATCAACGCGGCGCTGGCCATGTCGACGCGGTCTTTGCGTCCCGCGATGCTGGCTTGCGGTGC
>DDYJ01000196.1:501-2080 GCA_002347905.1 Comamonadaceae bacterium UBA2237
GCGCCAATCGCGCAACCTAGCCAATTTAAAAAAGTGCGGTGCGCTTCGTGGTCGACGGCATCAGACCATCCTTTGGATGGGTGGGTGGCGACGAACTCGGCCAAGATCTGGGTGACTGCGGGAGCGTTGTGGTCTGCGACGACGGAGGTGTTGGTAGCCATGTGAAAAATTGTGAAGTTATAGGTGAAGGTAAAAAGAACCTCAATGAGCAGGAAGGGAAGTCAGTAGGAGCAGTGGAGAGTGAAAGCTTGATAAAAAGGTGATGGGCAAAGCCAACTTTGCAAGTCTTAAAAATCCAAGCCAGTTTAAGAATCCAGCATGATGCCTCGCTCTTTTGCAAGAGCCGTCCAGCGCGCGATGTCGGCTTTCATGTAGGCGCCAAAAGCTTCAGGTGTCATAGGAAACAAGTCGACCGCTTCAGCAGATAGTTTTTCTTTGAAGTCTGGCTGGGTCAAAACTTTGCCCAAGGCCTCGTTGATTTGCTTGACGATGGGGGCAGGGATGTTGGCAGGACCGACGATGCCGTACCACTGCTGTGCGTCAAATCCTTTGAGGCCTGCTTCTTCGAGCGTCGGAACGTCTTTGAGTTGTGAATGGCGGTGCGTGCCGGTGACCGCCAATGCGCGGATGCGGCCACCGCGGATATGCGGCAAGGCGGCGGCCAAACCGGGAAACATTGCTTGGGTTTGGCCCGCAATCAAATCCGTGGTGGCAGGGGCAATTCCGCGGTAGGGAATGTGCACCATGAAGGCGCCGGTTTGGAGTTTGAAAAGTTCAGCAGTGAGATGGGTCAGCGAACCCGCTCCTGCCGAGCCATATGAAACCTTGCCGGGATTTTTACGAACGTACTCCAGAAAACTTTTGACGTCTTGGATAGGCATGGCTGCATTCACACACAACACATTGGGGGTGCTGCCAATCATGCCGATGGGGGTGAAGTCTTTGACTGCGTCGTAGGGCAACTTGCGAGTTGCTGGAGCCGTGCCGTGGGTGGCCACGTAGCCTTGCATCAAGGTGTAGCCGTCTGCAGGGGCTCGGGCGGTTGCTTGGGAAGCGATCACGCCGCCTCCGCCACCAATATTGTCGACCACGATGGTTTGTCCAAGGACGCGACCCAAGCGTTCACAGACGGTTCGGCCCACCATATCGGAACCGCCGCCCGCCGAGACAGGAACGATGTAGCGGATGGTTTTGCTGGGATAGGCGGTTTGCGCCATGCTGGTGTTTGCCAAACTCCAGCCCAAAGGCGCAGCCAGAAGCAGTGATCGACGTTTCATGCAGAAAATCCTTGAAGGATGTGGCGCGCAATGCGGGCCGCGCAGGGAATTGGGGTGTCTGAACACCGTTGAAAGCCTAACAGTTTAAAGTACACACCTTTGCATCCCGCCCAAAAGCGACTTCCCACTTTCCCCTTGGAGACTCCTTCGATGAAAAAACGCGCATTTATCCTGTCCGCTATGGCTTCTGCCTCGCTGTGCATAGCCAGCGGTGCCATAGCCCAAGACAAATTCAAGATCGGTTTGATCTTGCCCATGACAGGGCCCTTCGCCTCCACTGGCAAACAAATTGAAGCCGCAGC
>DDYJ01000196.1:2189-3537 GCA_002347905.1 Comamonadaceae bacterium UBA2237
GCGCCTATCGCTACCCAAAGCAAAACCCCCTTGGTGGTGATGGCAGCCGCTACATCGAGCATCACCGAGGCGTCGCCTTTCATCATCCGCACCAGCTTTACCTTGCCACAAGCTTCCGTCAGCATGGCCGACTGGGCGCCCAACCATGGCATCAAAAAGGTGGTGACCTTGGTGTCGGATTACGGCCCAGGTATGGATGCAGAAAAGTATTTCAAAGACCGCTTCTTGTTCAACGGCGGCCAAGTGGTTGATTCCTTACGCGTGCCCATGCGTAATCCCGATTTCGCACCATTCCTGCAAAAAGTGCGTGACTTAAAGCCTGATGCGATGTTTGTGTTTGTGCCTTCTGGCGCTGGCGCTGCCTTGATGAAGCAATTTGCCGAGCGTGGCATGGACAAAGCTGGCATCAAATTGATCGGCACGGGTGACATCACCGACGACGATATTTTGAACGGCATGGGCGAGGTGGCAGTGGGCGTGGTGACGTCACACCACTATTCCACTTCACACAACTCTGCGGTCAACAAGAAGTTTGTCGCAGCCTTCGAGAAAGCCAACGCAGGCTTGCGCCCCAACTTTATGGCGGTCGGCGGTTACGACGGTATGCGCGTGATTTATGAAGCAGCCAAGGCCACCAAAGGCGGAAGCGGCGATGCCTTGCTCGCGGCCATGAAGGGGCAGATTTTTGAGAGCCCACGTGGTCCGATGTTTATCGACGCGCAAACCCGCGATGTGGTGCACAACATCTACATCCGTAAAGTGGAAAAGGTCAACGGACAGCTCTACAACCAAGAGTTTGAAACGCTCAAAGACGTCAAAGACCCCGGCAAGAACAAATAAGACCCTGTGACGATTCTGTTTGACGGCATTGCCTATGGCATGCTGCTTTTCATTCTGGCCGTAGGTCTGTCGGTGACGATGGGGTTGATGAATTTCATCAACCTCGCGCATGGCGCTTTCGCCATGGTGGGTGGTTACCTCACCGTGGTGCTGATGCAGCGTTTCGACGTGCCTTTTTTGGTGTGTTTGCCCATGGCTTTTACGGGGGCGGCGCTCTTGGGTGCTGTTTTAGAGCGCACTTTGTACCGCCCGATGTACCGCAAGCCGCATTTGGACCAGGTTCTGTTTTCGATCGGGTTGGCTTTTATGGCAGTAGCCTCGGTCGATTACTTTGTGGGGTCGCAGCAGCAAATCATGCAACTGCCTGAGTGGCTCAAAGGCCGCACCGAGTTGGGTACGGGCACGCCTTGGGAATTGGGCATGGGGCACTACCGATTGTTCATCATCGCGGTGTGCGCTGCATTGACTGTGGGCTTGCAATATGTATTGTCGGCTACCCGTTTTGGCA
>DDYJ01000195.1:0-3602 GCA_002347905.1 Comamonadaceae bacterium UBA2237
GTTGGTGCATCACCGTAGCAGGGCGCGTACCGTCTTTAAATGCTTTCATTTGTAAAACCATGTAATCTTTAGGCATGCCGTTGATCGAAGGTACGGCAGAACCATCGACGGTTTTACCTTCGGTGCCGTGGCAATTCGAACACATCGCAGCATTGGCGCGTTGGTGAAGTGCAGTTGCAGTTTGTTGTGCGTGACTAGTTGTGACACTACACATTAAAAGTACAAAAGTACATAAGGAAAGTCGGTTGTATACATTCATGTGCATGGCTCCTAAATAAAGCGTTTTTGCATTACAAAAAAATATTATGTATGAAAAATACATCAGCTGTTTTATCGTAAGCCCTAAGTTGGGCTAATCTCTAGGCGATGTGCTGGACGCGTGAACTTAACGCCGCTAAGTCACTAGACGTTTAAGAAAGGCTTGGGTGCGCGCGTGCTTCGCATTTTCAAAGAAAGCCTTGGGCGGCGCTTCTTCAATGATTTGTCCCTCGTCCATAAAAATCACGCGATCTGCCACTGCGCGTGCAAAGTTCATCTCATGCGTGACGCACAACATGGTGACGCCTTGTTGGGCCAGGTTTGTTATAACGTCTAAAACTTCCTGCACCATCTCAGGGTCTAGCGCAGAGGTGGGCTCATCAAATAACAAAATATGCGGCGTGAGACATAAAGCACGTGCAATCGCCACCCGTTGCTGCTGACCGCCCGAGAGTTGCAGAGGAAATTTATGCGCTTGCTCGGAGATATGCACACGCTCAAGCTGTTGCATAGCGCGTTCTTTTGCTTGTTCAGGGCTGATCTTTTCTACCCAGATTGGCGCAAGCGTCAGGTTATCCAAAACACTCAAATGTGGAAATAGATTGAACTGTTGAAACACCATGCCTACTTGGCGTCTTATGCGCTCGATAGCTTTCAAGTCATCGGTGAGTTCAATACCCATCACAGTCAGTTTGCCTTCTTGGTGTTCTTCAAGACGGTTGATACACCGTAGCAAAGTCGATTTACCCGATCCAGAGGGGCCGCAAATAACAATACGCTCGCCACGATGAATCTCAAGATTGATATCACGCAAAGCGTGAAACGTACCAAACCATTTGTTGACATTTTCAAATTGAATGAGTGGAGTGATCACAAAAAATCCCTGGTATGTCAGCGGTGCGAGACTTTATGCTCTACCCACAAGCTATAACGAGACATCGCAAAGCAAATACAAAAATAAATCAAGGTAATGAATAAGTAGGCTTCTAATTTGAAAGGTCGCCAGTTAGGGTCACCACTCACGGCCAACCCAAGTGCGCCAGACAGCTCATACAGACTCACGATAGTGACCAAAGAAGTGTCTTTGAAAATCGCGATGAAGTTGTTCATCAAACTAGGCACCACATGCGCCAAAGCTTGCGGTAAAACGACTTGGCGTTGTGTTTGCCAGTAACCTAAACCCAAGGTGTAAGCCGCTTCTATTTGTCCGCGTGGAATAGTTTGTAGACCACCACGTACAATTTCTGCGGTGTAGGCAGCAGAAAACAAGGTGATGCCAACAAGCACGCGTATCAAAACATCGGGTGAAGTGCCAGTAGGTAATAACAAAGGCATCATAAAGCTAGCCATAAAGAGCACAGAGATCAAAGGCACTCCGCGCACCAGTTCCACATAAACAATGCATACGCTGCGCACGGCAGGCATCGTGCTTTGCCTCCCAAGCGCCACCAGGATGGACAGTGGAAACGCAAGCGAAATGGATAAAGTAGCCAGCATGATCGTCAATGGCAAGCCGCCCCATTGGTCAGTAGGCACGTAAACAAGTCCTGTTGAAATGCCAAACCATTTGCCACCACCCATCAAAGCAAAAAAGAGTAGCCATACAAGTAACCACACTACTGCTAGATGGCGATTCCAGAATGCAGGACTGCAACTCATCACCAAAAGGGAAGTGATGATAAGCGTAGCCAGTAGAGGTCGCCATTGCGCATCAAAGGGATAGCGCCCAAACAATATCAATCGGTATTTTTCAGCTACTACCCCCCAGCAGGCACCGATATCGCGTGCCGCTTGGCATTGGTCTGCGCTTGCTGAAAAAACCGCATTCAATACCGACCACTCTAGCAAGGAAGGAACAGACCACAGCAATATGAGAACTAGGAGCGCTGTGGTAACTGCGCTAGCAGGAGTTCCCCATAAGTTGTGCTTGATCCATTGGCCAAGACTGGCGTTGTGCTCGGGTGGTTGTCTAGCTGGTAGCAAAGTGTTTGCGTGGTGTTGCATTACCGTTCTTTCAAAGCTGCACGGCGATTGAAATAATTCATCCCGCTTGCAGTCAGCAATGACAACGCCAGATACACCGCCATGACGATAGCGATGCATTCCACAGCGCGTCCTGTTTGGTTCAAGGTCGTGTTTGAAATACTGACTAAATCTGGATAACCAATCGCAACAGCGAGGGACGAATTTTTAATTGCATTTAAATATTGGTTGGTCAAAGGAGGAACGATCAAGCGCAAAGCTTGGGGCAACACCACCAGCCGTAATCTTTGCGATGGTGACAAACCAATACTCAGCGCTGCTTCAATTTGCCCCAAAGGAACAGACTGAATGCCAGAGCGAATCACCTCTGCTACAAAAGCAGAGGTGTATAGCGTAAGCCCAAAGGTTAAAGCTAAAAATTCAGGTGTTAAGGTCAAGCCTGCCGACATAACCTTAGGTAGTGCAAGCCCTTCTTTGCTAAGCAATACCCAGTCACGAAAACGCAAAGGCGTCTCTGTATCTGGCATCAACTCGACCAGCACCACGTACCACATGAGCAATTGCAGCAATAGCGGGATGTTACGAAACAATTCGGTGTATGCGTAACACAGCCCTCGTGCAAGGGCATTACTGGAGAGTCTGCCAATGCCCAGTATGGTGCCCCACATCGTGCAAAGTACTATCGCTATACCAGACACACGCAAGGTGTTGAAGAGACCTGCTAAGAATGCTGCACCATAGGTTTGTGTGGCGGTGAATGTAAACATACTTTCACCAATATCAAATCCTGCAGGGTCTAGTAAAAAATCAAAACCACTCTGAATGCCACGCATACGCATATTGCCGAGTGTGTTTTGTAATAACCAGCCAACAAGGACGATAAGCATGCCAATCAATACGGCTTGGTAGTACCAAGCACGGACGCGTTGACTGCGCCAATTCAACATAAGCTTGTTTAGGTGACTAGAAATTTAGCGGATTGGAATGGCGTATTGCAAACCGCCTTTATTCCATTGCGCGTTCAATCCGCGTTTGAGGCCTAGTGGAGTTTTTTCGCCGAGGTGCTTCTCAAATATTTCACCGTAGTTTCCTACTGCAGTCAATGCGCGCGCTAACCATTCGCGGTCTAAGCCGAGCAACTTTCCCGTATCTTCAGATTTGCCTAGTAAGCGCAAAACGACAGGGTCAGTGCTGTCGTTCTTAAGACTATTCAATGTTTCTGAGGAGATGCCATATTCTTCGGCTTCCACCAATCCATAGACTGTCCATTTCACAATTGCCAGCCATTCATCATCTCCTCGACGCACCATAGGACCAAGAGGCTCTTTAGAAATAAGTTCAGGCAAGATGACGTGGTCTTT
>DDYJ01000195.1:3657-4223 GCA_002347905.1 Comamonadaceae bacterium UBA2237
GCATTGGCTGCTTCGAATTTTTCAAACACCACGGGTTTGATATCGAGCTTGTTAGTGCGAGAAAAATCTGTCAAATTTTTCTCTGTTGTCGTACCTGCTTGCACGCACACTGTTGCGCCTTTGAGTTGTTTGGCACTTTTGATATTTGCCTTAGCAGAGACCATAAAGCCTTGACCGTCGTAATACGTGACTGCTGTTTGATGAAGCCCTAAGGATGCATCGCGAGTTAAAGTGAACGTGGTATTGCGCGAGAGCACATCTATCTCACCAGATTGCAAAGCCGTAAAGCGTTGTTGCGCAGAAAGAGGCACATAGCGCACCTTGTCGGCACTGCCTAAAACAGCGGCTGCAACTGCGCGGCAAATGTCGACATCTAGGCCACTCCACTTGCCTTGGCTGTCTGCTGCGCTAAAGCCAACAAGACCTGTATTCACACCACACACCACTTGGTCGCGTTGTTTGACTGCATCCAAAGTTTTTCCGGCCCATGCTGGAAATGCTCCTATGAGTGCTGATAGGCAAAGTAGGAAGAGAATGTGGCGAATAAGAGCGGGAGTTGGCGACAT
>DDYJ01000195.1:4309-7710 GCA_002347905.1 Comamonadaceae bacterium UBA2237
GCAGCGGCATTGCCTTGCGCAGCAAGTTGTGTAAGCGCAGATTTCATACGATCTACTGAAGCGAGTGGAATGCCTGTATCGGCTGCACCATACAAACCTAAGACGGGGGCTTTCAGGTTGGCCACCAGGTCTATTGGATGCTCTGGTGTCGACGCAGTTTTTTGACCTTCTAAGCGCCCATACCACGCCACCGCAGCTTTGAGTTTGGGTTGGTGCATGGCGTAGAGCCATGTAATACGCCCACCCCAACAGAAACCTGTCATAGCTAAGCGTTTGGAATTGCCGCCATGCGCATCTGCCCATGTTAGACATGCATCCAAATCGTTCATGACTTGTGCGTCGGGTACTTTTGAGATGACTTCAGCTTGTAGCCTGGCCATTTCGCCGTAACTGCTCGGATCGCCTTGGCGTATGAATAACTCAGGAGCGATGGCCAAATAGCCTTCTCTGGCAAATCGACATGCCACATCAGCAATGTATTCATGCACACCGAAAATTTCTGAAATGACAAAGACCACGGGTAAATTTGTTTTGCCTTTGGGTGCTGCACGAAATGCTGGCATCTTGAAGCCTTGCACATCAATCGTGACTTCTCCGGTCACTAAGCCGGCGGTAGATGTTTTGATAGCTGTGTCCGCTATCAAGGGCATGGCGGCTGCGCAGTAGCCAACTCCAAGAGCAGATTGAAGCGCCAAACGGCGGTTAGGCAACTGTGTTTTGCTTTCAGAGACGTTGAGTAATCCGAGAGTGTCTTGGTAGAGGTTGTTTTGCATGTCAGAGGTAGATAGATATGAAATGACTTTGCCAGTGTATTCAGATTAATCAGTGACAGTCAATCAGTTAAGCTGTGAGCATGAATAAAAATTTATTGCTATTGAGCATTGCGCAGGGTTTGTTTTTAACTAACAACGTTACTTTTATTGCGATCAATGGATTGGTGGGCTTGAGTTTGGCGCCTGTTTCTTGGATGGCAACCTTGCCTGTCATGGGTTATGTGGTTGGTGGTGCATTGAGCACGGGGCTAGTCGCCAAGTCGCAGCAACGTTTTGGTCGTAAAGGCTCTTTCTTACTAGGGCTGCTTGTTGCGCTGATTTCTGCAGGCATTGGAGCGTGGGCCGTTCTGCACAGCTCCTTTTTATTGTTGGTCGTAGCAACAGTGGTGGCAGGGTATTACAGTGCCAACGGACAGTTGTACCGATTTGCAGCAGCAGAACTTTGCGCTCCAGACTACCGAGAAAAAGCGGTGTCTCTTGTGATGGCCGGGGGGTTAATGGGCGCCATCATCGGTCCGAATTTGGCGATGCACACCAAAAACTGGTTGGAATTTCCGTTTGCAGGAGCCTATGTGGCATTGGCTGGCATTGCATTGCTATCGATGGGGGTCATGTCTTCTATAGAGTTCCCCCCTGTTGTAGCCAAGAAGGCCAGCGATCACACGGGACGCCCTTTGGGTGAAATCATGCGTCAGCCGGTGTTTTTGGTAGCAACTATCTCCGCAGCTTTGGGTTATGGGGTGATGAATTTATTGATGGCAGCTACGCCATTGGCCATGCAAGTGTGTGGTCTGTCATTTGAAGAAACGGCTTGGGTATTGCAATGGCACGTGATTGGTATGTTTGCACCGGGTTTTGTAACGGGCCATTTGATCAAGCGCTTTGGCGTGCTCACCATCATGGGCGTCGGCGTATTGCTCAATGTGGCTTGTATCAGCATTGCCTTGTCTGGCGTGGATATTCATCAATTTTTACTGGCCTTGTTTTTGTTAGGCGTTGGTTGGAACTTCTTATTTACTGGTAGCACCACGCTGGCTATGCAAGCATACACGTCGCAAGAAAAAGACAAAGCGCAAGCGGCTATAAATTTTTGTGTATTCACGACTATGGCCTTTACCTCATTTGCATCCGGCGCTTTGGTGACTACACAAGGCTGGACTTGGTTGAACTGGGGTTCGCTACTGCCGGTGCTCATCACAGCCGGTGGATTACTTTTATTAAAGCTTAGATTTAATAAGGTGCAACAGGGCTAAATAATTGAGTGCGTATGTATTAGAAGCGGAGCGTTGATTATTCGTGTAGCTTGTAGTTGACCGTGAATTGAAAAGANNTCCGACGCACCAATTTGCCAATATTCATAGCTGGAGCAAAAGTCCAATGCTTGGTAAGTTTTACAAAGACCTGCTTTCCAACCAAAGCCATGGCGTTGTGTATTTTGCAAAGGGCCTTGCGATGCGTAATCGCCCCCAACATCAAATAAATTGGAGGTTTGCCTTCCGCTCAACAAGTAGTAGCCCTGCGCAGTGGCGCGCCAGTTATCGCCGAACGGGCGTTCGGCTCCAAGACTGGCAAATAGATATTCACTGGTGCGTCGATAGCCACCATAGTTGGTGCTGGTAGTGCCACGGGCATCGTTATACAAATAGCGATAGCCGAGGCCAGGGCTAATTTGGTATCCCTTTACCCATTCGGTATGGGGGCTTTCCATATGCAATTGGTAGATGCTTGTAGGTTGGTTAGCCATGGTGCCAGAGCCTGTGTAGTCGGCATAACCAAAGGTGGCCTGGCCCGAGAGGGTGAAGGGCCAGTTCTTGATACGTAAGTTGTCTGGCGCCCATTTGGCTTGTGCAATTCCAAGCCAACCATCGTGTGCAACGCCTAGTGAGGGTTCGCGGTAGGCGTATTTAGAGAGACCGATACCTACTGAGGGTGGCTCTGCATGGAGTTGTGCAGACATCACAAGCGCTAAAAGAATACTTGTGGCAGTTGGTTGTATTTGTTTGGGAATTGGAAGCATGATGAAAGCATAGGTCAAGATGCAATCTTTTTTCATCATTCAGCCTTAATATTTCCTTCCTTGACTACCTTCGTCCATAAAGCGAGTTCTTGTTTGAGAATGGTGTCTAAGTCGTGGCTACTTGAAGCGCTAGCTTGCATGCCGAGTTTGGTAAATCTTTCTTTGACGTCCGGTCGTTGCAAGATAGCGCGTAAATCTTGGTTCATTTTGTCAACGATAGAGGCAGGTGTCTTGGCAGGTAAAAAGAATGCTATCCAAATGGTGGTCACATAACCTGGCACGCCTTGTTCGCTAATCGTAGGCAAATCTGGCAATTCAGGATGGCGCTTATTACTAGCGATACCCAATGCTTTGACTCGGCCAGCTTTTATGTTGGGGACTGCTGAATTGAAAGCATCAAACATCAACTGTAAGTGGCCAGCCAATAAATCTTGTGCAGCGGGGCCTTGGCCCTTGTACGGCACATGCGAGAGTTGCGTCTTTGTCATATTGGCAAACATCTCTGCACCAAGGTGGTAGGTGCTACCTATGCCAGATGAGCCGTAGAACAATTTGCCAGGATTGTCTTTGGCATAGCGAATGAACTCTTGCACATTGTTCACAGGCACTGA
>DDYJ01000195.1:7795-8870 GCA_002347905.1 Comamonadaceae bacterium UBA2237
TGCTGCTAGTGCCAAACAAAATCGTATTGCCATCAGCGGGAGCGCGTGCCACAAACTCAGCCCCTATGGCGCCTGTTGCACCCACGCGGTTATCGACGATTACAGTTTTACCCATCGCTTCGGACAGCAAAGGCGCGATGACACGGGCGGCAATATCTGTGGGGCCGCCCGTTGCAAATGGCACAACCAAGCGAACTGTGTTGTTTTGTGCTGAGGCCAAAGAAACGCACAGCAACAAAGCCAATCCAAAAATTCGACGTGTAGTCATAAACACTCCCAGTTATTTAGAACAAACTTCAAGCTAACAAGCGTGCACGGATATCTAATGGCGACATCACCTCAAGCGGCTCAGCGCCTCCATTAGGAATTGCCGCCTGCGTGGCATTGAGCAACATGCTCANNTCGACGTGTAGTCATTTATACCCCCGTTCTTTATAGAGCAAACATCAAGCTAACAAGCGTGCTCGGATATCTAATGGTGACATCACCTCAAGCGGCTCGTCTCCACCATTTGGAATTTCTACTTGTGTTGCATTTAGCAACATGCTTACCATGACGTATGTGCCCGACACCACCGTTAAATCAACAACAGCTTGTTCTCCCATTTCTGCGATAGCGCGTTTCCATGTGGTGTCAGATACACGGTGATTCAGCGTCAACTGCACGCAATAGTCGTAGACCAAGGCTTCGTCTTCCAGCATACCTTTTGGTTTGTTGCATTGGCGAAGTTGTTCTATGACTTCAGTTGACAATCCAGCGCGTTGGGCAATCGGCGCATGCGCCCACCATTCATATTGCGCATTGGCAATGCGGGCTTGGATAAGGATGGCAAATTCATTCAAGCGCTTAGAGACGGAAGTTTTAAAGCGTAAATAGTCGAGGTGGTCAAAACACCGGCGAGCCATCTCTGGGCTGCGCAGTAATGCGTTGTAAGGCCCTCCAAGCGCTGCACTTGAAACTTTCAAAATATCGTCAGCCAAGGGCTGCACTTCAGGTGCAAGGTCTTGATACCGAATTTGCTCGAACCGCTCGGCCATATTTTGTCCTTATCGTTTACGTAACCCCAAATACATCA
>DDYJ01000150.1:0-1026 GCA_002347905.1 Comamonadaceae bacterium UBA2237
TGGGAATTAAAAGACCTCACCCCAGTTGGTTTGATCACCGTGGCTACCAACGTTATTGCGGTGCACCCTTCTATTCCTGTCAATACCTTGAAAGAGTTCATTGCATGGGCGAAACAAAACCCAGGCAAGTTGAACTATGCGTCACAAGGCAATGGCTCGGTGTCACACATCGGTACCGAAATCTTCAAACAACAAACAGGTATTGAGATGACCCATGTGCCTTACAAAGGTTCTGGGCAAGCGATTCAAGATGTTTTGGCAGGACAAGTGCAGGTCTTTATCACTACACCTCCCTCGGTCATGGGACATGTGTTGAGTGGCAAATTAAAAGCCTTAGCAGTAACGGGCAAAACCCGTCATCCACAACTACCGCAAGTACCCACAGTAGCAGAGGCTGGGTTAAGTGGGTTTGAACTCGAGTCATGGGTGGCTCTATATGTTGCCAGTGGCACACCCAAAGAGATCGTGCAAAAACTCAGCAATGATGTCAAACGTGCCATGGAGCAACCTGACACCAAGCAACGTGCAGACGCTGCGGGTGTCGAGGTGCGTTACCTAACGCCTGATGCCACCACCAAACTGCTGGAGCGTGATACAGTGAGCTGGACTAAAGCCATCAAGTCAGCCAATATCAAATTTGATTAATCTCTAAAGGCGCTAGTTTTGGGCCGCGAGCCCCTCTTGCACTTGCGGATAAAGCAAGCGCAACCGCAATTCACGCTTCATACGTGTATTCACTAAGCGACGTGATTCGCTCATAAAGCTCATTTGCATTTCGCCTAATTCAAGCTTGGCTTTGGAGCGACTAATCCGCGGTGGTTTGGGTAATTCATAAATACCCGCCGCCATATCAAAATAGTCCCCCATCAACATTTGGCTGTCGTCGTTGATGTTGTAGGTGCGTTGTGTTGTGCCGCGCCACATGGCTAACTGACAGGCACGTGCTAAATCATTCGCATGTATGTGGTTGGTGAACACATCATCTTGCTTTTGCAAAACTGCTGTGCCGCGCATTAATCGCTCACG
>DDYJ01000150.1:1054-4911 GCA_002347905.1 Comamonadaceae bacterium UBA2237
CTGCGTAAACGCGCTAGATGACGCAAGCGCTGCTCAGCATCTACTCTGCGCTGTGCTCTGCTGGTTTTGGGGTTGGTTAAACGCGACTCTGTCACCCACGCGCCATCACAGTCTCCATAGACGCCGCTCGTTGAGCCATAAACCATACTGCGGGGGGCTGTTCGCAACATCAAGGCACGGGCTAGCGCTAATGTGCGGGGATCATGGTTGCCTTGAAGTGGCGGCGGAGCCAAATGCACCACGCGTGTAGCAAGGCCTGCTAAGCGTTTCAAAGTATTGGGTTGGTCCAAATTACCCAAGAGAGGGGTTATACCGGCATCACGCAGTTCAGATATTCTTTGGTACTGCGAAGTCAATGCAAAAGTTCGCATATGGTGTTGCACACGCGCCAAACGCATGCCGACATCGCCACATCCAATGATGAGGAGTCGCTCACGTCTAAATCGTGCGGGCAGTGCGCCCAAAGGAGTCTGATTGGAAGGCAAAATACGTCTTAGCTAAAAGTTCAAGGATAACCAAAGATGCGTTTTCAGATTTCTGTGCAACCCAGTGGCCGTTCGTTTGATGCGGGCTCTGATGAAACTCTCCTCATGGCAGGCCTGCGCCAAGGAGTTGGCTTAGCGTATGGCTGCAAAGATGGCGCCTGCGGTTCATGCAAGTGCAAGAAATTATCCGGCACCGTGACCCACGGCGCTCACCAAAGCAAAGCATTGAGCCAGGAGGAAGAAGCCAATGGCATGGTGCTAACTTGCTGCGCAACTGCACAAAGCGATGTCGTGCTCGAATCTCGCCAAGTGGTGGAGGCTGGCGCATTCCCCATTAAAAAAATGCCAGTGCGCATTATTTCTTTAGAAAAGAAATCGCCCGATGTGATGTTGGTCAAACTACAACTGCCAGCGACTGAAGTCATCCAGTACCACGCAGGCCAGTATGTTGACTTTTTATTGCGTGATGGTAGCCGCCGCAGTTATTCAATGGCCAATGCACCACACACCTTGGTAGAGGGTAGCCCCGCGATTGAATTGCATATTCGCCATATGCCAGGCGGTATTTTTACCGACCACGTGTTTGGCGTCATGAAAGAACGCGATATCCAACGCATTGAAGGACCGCAGGGTAGTTTCTTCTTACGCGAAGACTCCGATAAACCCTTAGTTTTTTTAGCATCCGGCACTGGCTTTGCGCCCATCAAAGCGATCATGGAACATATGCAATTCAAAGGTATCCATAGGCCTGCCATACTGTATTGGGGCGGTAGACGTCCGCAAGATTTATACTTGAACGACTGGCTTCAAGGGCAACTAGTGCTGATGCCTAATTTGCGTTATGTGCCTGTTATTTCAGACGCGCTGCCTGAAGACAACTGGTCTGGTCGCACAGGCTTTGTGCACCAAGCCGTGTTGGAAGATATGGACGACCTCAGTGGCTACCAAGTGTATGCCTGCGGTGCGCCGATTGTGGTGGACTCTGCGCGTAGTGCCTATACAAAGGCAGGCTTGCCAGAAGACGAGTTTTATGCAGACGCATTTACATCTGCCGCTGACAAAGCTTGATGCACCTCACAGGACGAACGATGGCTTATCTATTTAAAAATTTGAAATCTCTAGTTGCGACTCTAATCGCTTGCACTGTTGCATTAGCACATGCACAAAGCTTTCCAAGCAAACCCATTCGTTGGATAGTCGTTGCACCAGCCGGATCATCCTTGGATGTGATTGCACGCGCGATGCAAGACAAGCTCAAAGACAATTTAGGGCAAGCAGTGGTTGTAGAAAACAAACCGCAAGCGGGTGGCACGGTGGGTACCAATGAAGTTGCCAAATCTGCGCCAGATGGATACACATGGGTGATGTCCTATAACGGGCCACTTGCGTTTGGCCCACATCTCTACCCCAAACTGCCCTACCAACCAGAAAAAGATTTAATCGCGGTCATCACAACAACCTCGCAACCGAACGTCATCGCAGCCAATGTGCAGTTACCAGCAAACTCGGTGCGTGAACTGATTACTTTGCTCAAAAAAGAACCAGGTAAATACAACTTCGCATCTGTTGGGAATGGTAGCTCGTCGCATTTGACGATGGAATACATCAAGTCTGCGTCCAACACGTTTGCGGTGCATATTCCATTTAACGGAAGCCCACCAGCAGTTATGTCTACTTTGTCAGGTGAAACGCAACTGATTGCGTCAGTACCTACAGTGCTTGCACCGCAAGTCAAACAAGGCAAATTGAAGTATTTGGCTGTGACCAGTGCGCAGCGCTATGCCCTTTTGCCAGATGTTCCTACTGTTGCAGAAAGCGGCCTGCCAGAGCTCAAAGGCTTTGAGGCACTTGCATGGAACGGTGTGTTGGTGGCAGCTGGAACACCACGTGCTCTTGTTGATCGCATAAATAGCGCGCTGAACGCTGCTTTGAACGACTCTAGCGTAAGGGAAAGACTTAAATCTGCAGGCTTGGAGCCAATAGGTGGAACGCCTGAGCAATTTGCAAAACTCATCCACGATGAGTCTGTCAAATGGGCGCCCATTATCAAGCGCTCTGGCGCGCGCATTGATTAACAGCATAAAAGCGCTTTTGAACAGTTGGGCGCAATTATTTTGTATTTAAACGCGCCTATGGCCTATTGAAAAATCGTTTTGCCCCGTCTTATCTTGACCGCGCAACAACCACAAAGGCCGCGTTGCAAAACTCACGTTCACACCTGTTTTGCCGTCTGAAGGTCTGAGGTTTCGGTCGAATAGTGAAGTGCCTGGCATAAACCGCAGAGCAACACCAGTGCGTCTTTGCTGTGATGTATTCGCCTTGGCGCCATGGATCATATAAATATCGTGCATCGACATTTCACCCGGCTGCAACTCTAAATCTGCTGCTTGCGATTCATCAATCGTACCCTCGGCCATGCGTTGGTTCAACGTGAGGTCATTGCGGTCTTCGTGCAGATGTTCGTACAACTTTTTGGCGTTGTGCGAACCGGGGATGACGCGCAAACAACCGTTGTCTCGGGTGCTGGGTTCAAGCGCCACCCACACCGTGCAATTGGCCAATGGGCGAATAGGCCAGTAATGGCCGTCTTGGTGCCAAGGTGTTTCATAGCCCTCACTGGCGGGTTTACAAAACACATGGCAGCCCCACAAGATGATGTCTGGCCCAATGAGTTGTTCGACCAAATCAATAATGGGGGGATGCATGGCTAGTTGCAGAAATTTCTGGCTTCCTGTGACGCCTTCGTCATTGCGCCCTTCAATATGCGCACTCACCAGTTTTTCAGGACGCACGCCAGGGTTGTTGGCGATGAGCGTATTGAGCGCATCTTGCAACTCTTTTAAAAACTCAGGCTCTAAACGGTATTTAGGAATGACATAGCCGTTGGCGTGGTAGTTGGCGATGTCTTTTTCGCTCAAAGCAATTGGCATAGCAGTTACTCCCCTAAATATGCAGCGCGTACCTTTGGATCATGCAACAAATCACTTGCTTTGCCACTGAGGGTTATCACGCCTGATTCCATCACATAGGCGCGCTGGGCAAGTTGCAAGGCGCGGCTTGCGTTTTGCTCTACCAAGACAATGGTGACACCTTGGGCTGACACAGCCTGAATGACTTCAAAAATCTTGTCGACCATCAGTGGCGATAAACCCATAGAGGGCTCATCTAACAGTAGCAGGCTAGGCCGACTCATCAACGCACGTCCCATAGCCAGCATCTGCTGCTCACCACCAGACAAAGTTCCCGCCAATTGCTGGCTGCGTTCTTTTAATCTTGGAAAGCTGATGAAGATACGTTCTATGTCTTCACTGATATCAGCCCCATTGTTGCGACTGTAAGCACCCATTTGCAGGTTCTCAATGATGGTCATGC
>DDYJ01000121.1:0-2548 GCA_002347905.1 Comamonadaceae bacterium UBA2237
CGACTGCCGACAACCGCCAAAGCTGACCCGAGCGTATGTTGAACCTGTCCTTCGACATAGAGCAACAAAGGTGGATCAGCCAAATGTAAAAGCGGTTCAGGGTAATCTGGATGCCCTATATGCCATAGGACACGTTGGGCATGCAAGACATTCGGCTTGGTCGATAACCATTGAAGCGTTTGAGTGGTGTGCGCATCTAGCAAAACAGGTGTTTGTAACAAGGCCTCGGCCTGCGCGCGCGAAACCACCTCCATCAATTGCAATAGAGACGCATCAAAAATGCCTTGAACGCTACCAAAACGGGTGAGTAAACGCCGCGCAGACGCATTTCCAATGCTCGGAGTCAATATCAGGCGCAACCAAGCCCGCAACTCGAATTCATCCATCTGCATAGTGGCCCATTCAAAGCCAACGATTGTGAAATTTCTGCAGGGGGGTAGACTAATGCGTTGGTCACAAACTTTTAAAGTAACGACAATCTAGACATGGCAAAGTTAGACATTCTTCGATACCCAGACCCTAAATTACAGACCGTGGCAAAGCCCGTCCAAGCGATTGATGCGCGCATTCGCACGCTTGTCGCAGATATGCTGGAAACCATGTACGACGCCAATGGCATTGGCCTGGCTGCTACCCAAGTCAATGTGCACGAACGCGTGGTGGTGATGGATGTCTCTGAAAACCGTAATGAGCCTATCGTGCTCATCAATCCAACCATTACGTGGATGAGCCCAGAGCGCATCAAAGGTGAAGAGGGTTGTTTGTCGGTGCCAGGGATTTACGACGGTGTAGAGCGCGCAGCCGCGATCAAAGTTACCGCCCAAGATGTCGATGGCAATCACCAAGAAATTGAAGCCGATGGCCTGTTGGCTGTGTGTGTGCAACATGAGTTGGACCATCTCATGGGCAAAGTGTTTGTGGAATATCTGTCTATCCTGAAGCGAGGCCGTATCAAAACCAAGTTACTCAAAGCCTTGCGCGACGGCGACTAGGGCGAGAAACACTGCATGCGCATTTTGTTTGCCGGCACGCCCGAATTTGCTGCAGTTGCGCTGCAACACATCATCCAAGCAGGCCACACCATTTGCGGCGTGTTGACGCAACCAGATCGACCTGCCGGTCGTGGCATGAAGTTGCAGGCCTCCGCTGTCAAAACACTGGCCTTGCAACACGATATTGCAGTGGAACAACCGCGCAGTTTGCGTCTTGACGGTAAATACCCACAAGATGCAATAGCCGCGCAAAAGTTTTTACAAGCTGCGCAAGCCGATGCGATGGTGGTGGCGGCTTATGGCTTGATATTGCCGCAATGGGTGTTGGATATGCCGCGTTTGGGTTGCTTGAATATCCATGCTTCTCTGCTACCTAGATGGCGCGGTGCTGCACCTATTCANNGATATGTTGCTAACCCAGCAAATAGAGATTGCGCCACAAGACACTACTGCGAGCTTGCATGACAAATTGGCTGACTTAGGCGGCGCGCTGATTGTGCAAACGCTTGGTGATGCCCAATCAAACAAGTTGGTCCGCACACCACAACCCGTAGATGGCATCACCTATGCACACAAAATTGAAAAACATGAAGCCGCACTAGATTGGCGATTAAGCGCTAAGCAACTCGCGCAACGCGTGCGGGCATTTAACCCCTTTCCAGTAGCGACCTTGCGCGCCAAAGATGAAACCATCAAGGTTTGGAGTGCACAGTCTCTTGCAGATGCAGATACCGAACTTACAACACGGATCCCCGGAACAGTCTTGCGTGCAGATGCAAAAGGTATATGCGTTGCATGCGGCGAAGGCGTCTTGTGCATCACCGAATTACAAAAAGCAGGTGGCAAGCGTTTGCCAGTAGCCGAATTTTTAAGAGGTTTTGATATCACTGTGGGATCGGTTTGCGAGGGAGTCGCGCCATGATGTTCTTGGCCCCCAAGCTCTACCAACACCCCGAATTCAAAATAGGCATGCGTGAGCTCGCGCCACAAGCCTTGGGCATTGCCGCCTGGGGCTTGATGACGGGCGTGTCTATGGTGAAGGCAGGCATGGGGTTGTGGGCTTCCATCGCAATGACTCTGCTGGTGTTTGCTGGTAGTTCACAACTCGCCGCTATTCCGCTGATCGTGGCAGGTGCACCAGCTTGGGTGATCTTGCTCACCGGCTTTTGTGTGAATTTGCGCTTCGTTGTGTTTAGTTTGCATTTGCGCCCCTATCTCATACATTTGCCACGGTGGGAGCGGTTACTACACGGGTATGTCACAGCGGACATTAGCTACGTGTTATTCACTAAGCGCTTTCACCATCCTGGAAAAACACATGAAGAGCAACTGAAACAAGAAGCCTACTTAGCAGGGAATGATTGTTTGAACTGGGCAAGTTGGATGGTGGCGAGTTTGCTAGGAATTGCCTTGGCCAACTTTATTCCACCAAATTGGGGCTTAGGGTTTGCTGGCATTTTGTGTTTGCTAGGAATCCAGTGCTCCTTAGCTAGTACGCGTTTACGTATAGTCTCTTCTGCAGTGGCAGGAGTCGCTGCAGTGATCGCCTATGCCTT
>DDYJ01000121.1:2583-3840 GCA_002347905.1 Comamonadaceae bacterium UBA2237
GTGATCATGGGCTTGAGTGTCGTGACAATGGTGGCGCGCAGCTTTTTCTTTTTATCGAACCAGGATTGGCAACTCCCCCATTGGGCACAAAGAGGTTTGCAATATGCGCCGATCGCGGCTTTGTCTGCCGTAGTCGTGCCAGAAATTGTGATGAGCCAAGGCGTACTGATCACGACGTGGCAAGACGCACGTTTGTTTGCTGCGGCGGCAGGCATGGTGATTTATTTTGCCAAACGCGATGTGCTGATGACCATCATCGGTGGCATGGCGGTGTATTTGCCTTTGCACTTGGGGCTTGGTTTCTAAGCACTTAATAAGTAGAGCGCCCCCCCGTAATATCGAACACCGAGCCCGTAGTAAACGAGCAGTCTTCGCTAGATAGCCAGCTGACCATGGCGGCGATTTCATCGACTTCTACAAAACGGCCCATCGGGATTTTGCTGAGCATGTAATCGATATGCGTTTGTGCCATCGTGGCAAACATCGCGGTTTTGGCAGCAGCGGGTGCCACTGCGTTAACCAACACACCTTTTGTGGCTACTTCTTTAGCCAATGATTTGGTCAACGCAATCACACCTGCTTTAGAAGCGCTGTAGTGGCTGGCGTTGGGGTTGCCTTCTTTACCAGCGACTGAGGCGATGTTGACAATGCGTCCCCAACCGCGCGAGACCATATGTGGTGTGATATGTCGACAGGTGTAGTAAGGCGCCATCAAGTTCACATCGATAACACGCTTCCAAACTTCAGGGTCTAAGTCCCATGTGGTGCCGTTGCCGCCGGTGATGCCCGCGTTGTTCACCAAGATGTCGATGTGTCCGCTGTCTTTGATGGTTTGTGCAGTTGTCGCGCCCACTGCAGCATCCGACGTGAGTTCGACCACATAACCGCTGACCTTACCGAGTTTGCCCAACGATGCTTTGGCCTCTTCTAACTTAGCAGCATCGATGTCCCACATCACCACGCTTGCGCCAGAACGCAGCATGCGCTCGCTGGTAGCGTAGCCAATACCTTGTGCGCCGCCGGTGATCACCGCCACGCGGCCTTTTAAATCGATGGTGTTCATTGCATGCCTTTCAAAGCGGTTGCTGCATTAGGGCCGGCTTGGCAGTCGGCGATGTATTGGCGAATGATGTCGTCAAAAGATTTTTCAGGAAACAGGCCTAAGCTGTTCGCACGTTTCGAGCTTGAGCCCTTCGCCCAGCGCGACACAATGCCTGCGATACGTTCGTCACGTTGAAACGTCACCAATGCACGCAC
>DDYJ01000133.1:0-864 GCA_002347905.1 Comamonadaceae bacterium UBA2237
GAGCGAAATATTGTCAATGCCGCTGATGCGCAACAAGACGCGCGTTCCGCGCGGTGAATTGCCACTACCTGACACGGGCAAAACCAATGGCAAGTTGTCAGCGCGTGCGATGGGTGGCTCACCTTCAAATGATTTGAAGATGGTGGCTTCTACTTTTTCTATCGTGTTTTGTTTCAGATATTGCAAAGTCCAAAAACGTTCCATGCTCGATTGGTAGCCGTTGTAACTGCTGTAGGCTGCCTCAAAGGCAGAGATGATGGAAAACAAATCTACATCTTTAGGCTTGAAGGGCGCGGCCAAGGCCGCCGTGTTGCCGTGCTGTGCGCAAGCAATGATTTGCCATTGGTTGACTAAATCGGTGTAGCGGCGAAGCGGTGAGGTGCTCCATGCATAACAAGGTACACCAATTCCCGCATGGGGCAGGGCTTTGGTGCCCATGCGTACTTTGACACCCGGTAACAAACTCGCTTGGCTACGGTAAATGCCTGGAACGCCTAAGTCGGCCAACCATTGGCCCCATGTGCTATTGGCCAAGATCATGGCCTCAGCCACCATCAGATCAAGCGGAGCGCCCCGGTGACGTTGTGAAATCTCAACCCTTTCGTCGCCCTTGGGAATTTGTCCCTCTAGGGTATTGACGCGGAAGTTGTAGTCTGGGCGGTTGAAGTTTTCGGGTTTGCCACGCACGATTTCACGTTGGGCTTTGCGGTGTTGGGCCAAGCGGTACAAAAATGCCAATTGCGCGTGGGGCATTTGCGGAACGGCTTTACCAGCAGGCAGTTCGGTTGCGGGGTTTGTCAACCAAGCTTCAGTCACCACATCGTCAAGCATGTCGTGGCGCAAGTTCGCGGCGATAAAAACGCT
>DDYJ01000133.1:903-2744 GCA_002347905.1 Comamonadaceae bacterium UBA2237
AAAGACACCGCTGGGCAATCACGGCCTTCTTGCAAGGTGTAGCTTTGTACGACATGGTCGGGCAGCATGGTGATTTTGTTGCCTGGCATATAAACCGTAGACAAACGTTGGCGGGCGATTTGGTCGATGGCATGGCCAGGAGTCAGTGCCAAAGCCGGCGCAGCGATATGGATCCCAACGATGACCTCTCCAGTCCCTAAGCCTTGGACTGACAAGGCATCATCGATTTCAGTGGTTTGCGAGTCGTCAATGGAGTAGGCCTGTGCCGTCGATTTAGGCAAGGTGTCTTTGATAACTGGGGCATCCAAATTAGGAAAGCCAATGCCCTTGGAAAAGTTATCGAATAAAAACCGCTGCCAATGAAATTCATACGCCGAAGTGATCGCTCCCGCTTTTTGGAGCAATGCTAGGGGTGCCAAATGGGTGGCACGAGATGCCTCGACTACCGCTTTGTACTCAGCGGCGTTTTTGTCAGGCTTGAACAAAATTTTGTAGAGTTGCGCGCCAATCGGCTCCGGGCAACTGCCTTGTCCTAAAGCCAAAGCCCAAGTCTCTATTTGTTGTTGTAGAAGCTTTTTCTTCTCAATCGCAGCCAAAGCCTGTTGCAAAACATCGGGAGATGCTTTTTTGAATTTACCTTTGCCGGATCGGCGAAAGTAATGCGGCGCTTGGAACAAAGAGATGAGCGCAGCAGTTTGTTGTGCCAACGTGGCGTTGTCGCTGAAATATTCTTGGGCCAACTCTTGGAAGCTGAATTCATCGGTTGGGGCGAATTCCCATGCCAAGTCGAGTTCCATGGTGGCGCTCAAGGCGGTGGCCTCAGCCATCAAAACGCTTGGCGTCGGTTTCTCAAATCTGATCAAGATGTTGGCGGCTTTGGCCTTGAGGCGTTTGCCTGACTCCAGCTCAATTTGGGCGGAACTTTCGGCCTCCGACAAGATGCGTCCTGTCTGGAATTTGCCAGCGTCTTCAAACAATGCGTACATGCAAGCAATTGTCACACGGCAGGTCCGCTTTCCCAGAGATAATCACCGGATGTCAACGGTGATCCATAACCCTAGTTTGTACCTTCGCATCAAGCCCTTGTTGAAAGGCTTTGATGGACCACTGGCCTTTGGCATTTTTTTGCTGGTGTGCGCAGGCATGTTGACCATGTATTCCTCTGGCTTTGCTAATGGCGCACGATTTATTGACCACGGTCGCAATATCGTGTTGGCTGGCTTCATCATGTTTGTGGTGGCGCAAATTCCTCCTCAGCGTTTGATGGCTTTTGCGGTTCCGATCTACACCGTCGGAGTGGCCTTATTGATTGCTGTTGCATTATTTGGCTTGACCAAAAAAGGCGCTAAACGCTGGCTCAATATTGGTTTTGTTATCCAACCCAGCGAGATCATGAAAATCGCCATGCCTTTGATGCTCGCGTGGTGGTTTCAAAAGCGCGAAGGCCAGTTACGCCCGCTAGATTTCTTGGTGGCTGGTCTATTACTTTTTGCGCCTGTGGCCTTGATAGTGAAACAACCTGACCTAGGAACAGCCATTTTGGTTTTATCAGCTGGCGTTGCGGTGATCTTTTTCGCAGGCTTGAGTTGGTGGCTGATTGTTCCGCCCATTGTTTTGGGACTGGTAGGCGTGGGCTTGGTGGTGTTTTTTGAGCCTACTTTGTGTGCCGATGGTTTCCGCTGGCCGCTGCTGCACGATTACCAGCAACAGCGCATTTGTACATTGCTCGATCCGACGCGAGACCCTTTGGGTAAAGGTTTTCACATCATCCAAGGCATGATCGCGATTGGCTCGGGAGGGTTTTGGGGCAAGGGGTTTATGCAGGGAACCCAAACGCATCT
>DDYJ01000133.1:2776-3021 GCA_002347905.1 Comamonadaceae bacterium UBA2237
AATTTGTTTTTGATTGGAAGCTTTGCCTTTTTGATCTTGCGCGGATTGGCCATTTCTGTCGAAGGCCCCACTTTGTTCGCCCGATTGTTAGCAGGCAGCGTCACGTTGAGCTTTTTTATCTATGCATTTGTCAATATGGGTATGGTGAGCGGTATGTTGCCCGTGGTGGGTGTGCCTTTGCCATTCATCAGTTATGGTGGCACAGCGATGGTGACATTGGGCTTGGGGCTGGGCATTTTGATGTC
>DDYJ01000133.1:3083-4475 GCA_002347905.1 Comamonadaceae bacterium UBA2237
TTCCAATACACCCGAGCTGAGGGTTGGAGTTTGGAAGAGGGCATTGTGAAAACGGGCTCCTTCAGCATCGACCAAGGCGTGGGCGTGCGCGCAGTCAGTGGTGAGAAAACCGCGTTTGCGTATTCAGACGATATCTCGCTCGCATCTTTGACAGACGCTGCGCATACCGTGCGCACCATCGCGGCGGCTAGCCAAGCGGCTCGGGTGAAAGTCCCCGGGCGCAAAGTGGCGGGTAGCCGTTCGCTCTACCAAGATTTAGATCCTATCGCCTCGCTCGACAGCACCCAAAAGGTTGCTTTGCTCGGCAGAGTAGAAACCATGGCGCGTGCCAAAGATCCGCGCGTGTCGCAAGTGATGGCCGGCTTGGCCAGCGAATACGACGTGGTCTTGATAGCCCGTGCTGACGGCACTTTGGCTGCTGACGTCCGACCCTTGGTACGTTTGAGCGTGACGGTGATCGCCGAACAAAACGGTCGTCGCGAAATGGGCTCGGCTGGTGGCGGCGGTCGATTCGGCCTAGACCATTTTGACGACGCTTTGGCACAAAGCTATGTAGACGAAGCCGTAAAAGCAGCGCTCACCAATTTAGAAGCGCGACCTGCACCCGCTGGCGAAATGAGTGTGGTCTTAGGCCCAGGATGGCCTGGCATTTTGTTGCACGAAGCGATTGGGCATGGCTTGGAAGGTGACTTCAACCGCAAAGGATCTAGCGCTTTTAGTGGTCGTATTGGTAAACGCGTTGCGGCCAAAGGTGTGACGGTTTTAGATGACGGCACTTTGCCGGACCGCCGNNGACGACGAAGGCAACACCAGCCAACGCAATGTGCTGATCGAAGATGGCATTTTAAAAGGCTACATCCAAGACGCGATGAATGCGCGCTTGATGGGTGTCAAACCCACGGGTAACGGGCGGCGCGAAAGCTATGCCCATGTCCCCATGCCGCGCATGACCAATACCTATATGTTGGGTGGCGACAAATCGCCAGAAGAAATCGTCGCTAGTCTCAAAAAAGGCTTGTATGCCACCAACTTTGGCGGCGGACAGGTCGACATCACCTCCGGCAAGTTTGTGTTCTCCACTTCGCAGGCGTATTGGGTCGAAAACGGCAAGATTCAATACCCGGTCAAAGGCGCGACCTTGGTCGGCAATGGCCCAGACGCGTTGACCCGCGTAAGTTTGATCGGCAACGACATGGCGCTGGACTCAGGCGTTGGCACCTGCGGCAAAGAAGGCCAAAGCGTGCCGGTTGGTGTCGGCCAACCCACTTTGCGCATCGATGGATTGACGGTTGGTGGAACCGCATAAAAAAATGTAAAACTCGACTGTGATACATTTCAGCCCATGAATTCAGCCAAGTTTTATTTTGCTTACTTTTTTATCTCACGCCCCCA
>DDYJ01000052.1:0-6082 GCA_002347905.1 Comamonadaceae bacterium UBA2237
ATTACCGGCAAACGATTTGCCATTGATCGTCCTATTGGCTCGGCCGATGCGTTGTGGCTCGCTAAATTGGGCGATCAAGAAAAATCTAAAAAGACCCAAGTTGCCATTGTTACCGCCGATGCGGCCGATGCACACCGACTACATGACGAAATAGCTTTCTTTGCACCGGACGTTCGTTGTGTACTGTTTCCTGATTGGGAAACGCTGCCCTACGACAGCTTTTCGCCACACCAAGATTTAATTAGCGAACGCCTAGCGACTCTGTGGCGTATTTCACAAGGTGATGCAGACGTCATTTTGATACCTGCGACAACGGCACTTTATAGGCTGGCTCCTCCTTCATTCTTAGCCGGCTACACGTTTGAATTCAAAGTCAAACAATCGCTCAATGAAACGAAGTTCAAAGAACAGCTGAGTTTGGCCGGTTACAGCCATGTCACACAAGTTGTAAGTCCTGGCGAATATGCGGTAAGGGGTGGCCTGATCGATTTATTCCCCATGGGTTCGTTAGTTCCCTACCGTGTCGATTTGTTTGACAACGAAATTGATTCAATTCGCACCTTTGACCCCGACAGCCAGCGCAGTTTGTACCCCGTTCCAGAAGTGAGACTTCTTCCTGGACGCGAGTTCCCTATGGACCAAGATGCGCGAACGCTTTTTCGCAAACGTTGGCGCGAGTTATTAGATGGTGACCCAACCAAAAGTCGTATCTACAAAGACATTGGAAACGGCGTTGCGACTGCGGGCATTGAGTACTACCTGCCCTTATTCTTTGAACAAACTGCAACGGTATTTGATTACCTCAGCCCTTCCGCCATCGTGGTATTGCACGGCGAACTAGAACCAGTATTTCAAAGGTTTTGGCAAGACACGCAAGAGCGCTACCGTTTAGTGCAAGGCGACCCAGAAAGACCAGCGCTATCGCCTGCGAGTTTGTTTTTAAGCGCAGAACAATTTTTTGCGACAGCCAATCATTACGCGCAACTTGCGCTGCGTCCCTATAACGCCTCAAGCAGAGAAACCCCCTTCGCGCAAGCACTGCCAGATTTGATGGTGGTGCGGGGCGCTACCGATCCGCTTGAGCGGCTGGAGCAATATGCCCAAAACACTGACCACCGTTTACTAATTTTGGCGGAAAGCGATGGACGAAGAGAAAGTCTTCTAGATTTTTTACGTGCAAGTGAACTCAGCCCTGTTGTATTTGACTCATTACAAGATTTCGAGAAATCGCAAGCCAAGATTGGTATCGCCACTTCCCAATTACAGGTGGGATTTAGCTGGCTAGATACCGGCATAGACTTCATCACGGAGACAGAACTCTTCGCTATCGCTCCTGCGGCACGCAGGAGAAAGAAACAAGAACAAGTCAGCGATGTTGAAGCCCTCATCAAAGATTTATCGGAGCTCAATGTCGGCGACCCTGTTGTTCACAATGCGCATGGTATCGGCCGTTACCGAGGCTTGGTCAACATGGATCTCGGGGAGAAAACGGACGAAGGGCTCCCTGTTTTACAAGAGTTCTTGCACTTGGAATATGCAGACCAAGCTGTTTTATATGTTCCTGTGAGTCAGTTGCATTTAATCGGTCGATATACAGGCGTAAGCGCCGACGAGGCCCCATTGCACAAACTGGGATCTGCCCAATGGGACAAGGCCAAACGCCGCGCTGCCGAACAAGTTCGTGATGCTGCAGCAGAATTACTCAATATTTACGCTAGACGTGCAGCGCGGGTGGGCCACCCTTTCCGCTATTCACCGCAAGATTACGAAACCTTTGCTAACGATTTTGGATTTGAAGAAACTGCAGACCAACGCGCCGCTATCCATTCCGTAATTCAAGACATGATCAGTCCACGCCCGATGGACAGATTAGTTTGCGGCGATGTGGGATTTGGCAAAACCGAAGTGGCATTGCGCGCGGCTTTTGTTGCAGTGACCGGTGGAAAACAAGTGGCTTTCTTAGCCCCCACCACCTTGCTAGCGGAGCAACATTTTCAAACATTGACAGACCGCTTCAGCAAATGGCCCATCAAAATTGCAGAAATGAGCCGTTTTCGTTCTGCCAAAGAAATTAGCTTGGCCGCCAAAGGATTAGCCGACGGGCAAATCGATATCGTGGTGGGCACACACAAACTTTTAAGTGAAAGCGTTAAGTTCAAAGACTTAGGGTTGTTGATCATCGATGAGGAACATCGATTTGGTGTTCGCCATAAAGAGACCATGAAAGCCATTCGCGCTGAGGTCGATGTGTTGACACTCACCGCGACCCCTATACCGCGCACCTTAGGCATGGCACTAGAGGGTTTACGTGATCTGAGCGTCATCGCCACCGCACCGCAAAGGCGCTTGGCTATTAAAACTTTTGTGCGCACGGAAGGTAACGGCGTTATTCGTGAAGCAGTTTTGCGTGAACTCAAGCGCGGTGGTCAGTGTTATTTTTTACACAACGAAGTCGACACCATCGAGAACCGCCGCGCGCGCTTGGAAGAACTTTTGCCAGAGGCTCGTATTGCTATTGCCCACGGGCAAATGCCAGAGCGCGAACTCGAGCGTGTGATGCGTTATTTCGTGGCGCAACGCTACAACCTATTACTTTGTTCGACCATCATTGAAACTGGTATTGATGTGCCTTCGGCCAACACCATCATCATGAGCCGTGCAGATAAATTCGGTTTGGCCCAATTGCACCAATTGCGAGGTCGCGTAGGCCGTAGCCACCACCAAGCCTATGCCTATTTGATGGTGCCTGATATCGAGTCGCTCACCAAACAAGCCACGCAAAGGCTGGATGCCATCCAACAAATGGAAGAACTGGGATCTGGTTTTTACTTGGCCATGCACGACCTCGAGATCAGAGGGGCCGGCGAAGTATTAGGAGAAAACCAAAGTGGCAATATGTTGGAGGTTGGTTTTCAGCTCTATAACGAAATGCTGAGCGAAGCCGTGCGTGCCCTAAAAAATGGTGAGGAGCCTGACCTTCTCAGCCCACTGAGTGCAACCACTGAAGTCAATTTACATGCCCCCGCACTATTGCCTAATGACTACTGTGGCGACGTGCATCTGCGGCTGTCTTTTTACAAAAAATTAGCCATTGCAAAAACATCGGACCACATCGATGGATTGCTAGAAGAACTGGTAGACCGCTTCGGTAAATTACCTCCACAAGCGCAAACTCTGATCGATGTGCATCGATTACGCGTCAAAGCGCGCGACTATGGCGTTACCAAAGTTGATGCCACACCACACGTGACGATCATCAGCTTCAAACCCAATCCTCCTTTTGATGCTATGCGCATCATCGAATTAGTACAAAAAAACAAACATATCAAATTGGCTGGTAATGACAGGCTGCGCATTGAACGTGAACTTCCAGAGCCCATGGCCAGAGCAAAAATGGTGCAAGATATTCTGCGTTCATTGGGAACGCCCATCACCCCCTCTAAACCAGCACCTGCAACGTCATTGACCTAGAAAACCCTGGGCAATCATCACTTTTATAAATCTTATGGCACAACAAAAATTTGCCCCAGGCTTGTTTATTCAAGAAATACAACCTCCACTTGCACTGCAAGACTTCAAGCTTATTGCGTTTGATATGGATTCAACTTTAATCAATATCGAATGTATTGATGAAATTGCTGATGCGGCAGGACGTAAAGCAGAAGTTAGCGCGATTACAGAAGCCGCGATGCAGGGTGAGATCACAGATTTCAAAGACAGTTTGCGCAGGCGTGTCGCCTTGCTCAAAGGTGTGCCACACGAAGCCTTAGAGGATGTGTTTACCAACCGTCTAAGGTTGAACCCCGGCGCTCAAGCGTTGGTCAACACATGCAAGCAACATGGAATGAAAGTTTTGCTTGTCAGCGGTGGCTTTACCTTTTTTNNGGACACCTCACGGGACACTTGGTCGATCAAGCTTGGGGGGATATTTGTGATGGCGCAGAGAAACGTAAAAAACTTCTGGAGACTTGTGCCGATATGGGTATCTCACCCAAACACGCCATCGCTATGGGCGATGGTGCGAATGATTTGCTGATGATGGGCGTTGCAGGACTTTCGGTGGCTTACCATGCCAAGCCAAAAGTTCGGGAGCAAGCTATGGTGTCCATACAAGAAGGCGGATTGGATCGCTTGCTAGAAGTCGTCAAACCCACACCTAGCGCAGCGCTTGGTAGATAGTTTGCGCAAGCTCTAAAGAAATACCTTCCACACTACAGAGGTCTTGCACGCTGGCTTGCGCTACGCCACGTGCACCGCCAAAACGTTGTAACAGTTTGGCCCGTTTTTTGGGCCCTATTCCAGCGATCTCTTCTAAGGTACTTCCACCAACACGCACCTTAGCCCGCGCTGCGCGCATTCCAGTAATAGCAAAGCGGTGCGCCTCGTCGCGAATCTGTGCGATCAACATCAACGCTGCCGACTCACGGCCCAAATAAACCTTTTCACGGCCATCGGCAAAAACCAACTCCTCCAGTCCCACCTTACGGCCTTCGTCTTTTTCTACGCCCACAATTCGCGAGACATCCAGCCCGAGCGCTTCAAACACCTCACGCGCCATGGAGACTTGGCCTTTGCCTCCATCGATCAACACCAAGTCAGGTAACTTACCTTCACCTGCACGTACAGCTTCTGCCAGTTTGCTGTAGCGACGCTCCAGTACTTGGCGCATCGCAGCATAGTCATCTCCAGGCGTAATCCCATCGATGTTGTAGCGACGGTATTCGCTACTTTGCATTTTGTGGTGGTGAAAAACCACACACGATGCTTGGGTAGATTCACCAGACGTATGTGAAATGTCGAAACATTCCACTCGAAACACATCCATGTTGTCGACGTCTAGATCTAAGGCATCGACCAACGAACGCGTCCGCGCCTGCTGCGAACCCTCTTCTGCTAACAGCCGAGCAAGTTGGATATCTGCATTTTGTTGCGCCATCTCCAACCACACCTTGCGTTGCTCACGGGGGTTATGGAGTGCATTAATTTTGATTCCAGTTTGCTCAATCAGTGTTTGAATTAATTGTTTATCCACCGCATGGCTTGTGACTAGTGTTGGAGGAACTGGTAATTCAATATAGTGCTGGCTCAAAAATGCCTCTAAAACTTCACCAGGCTCTGCATCGTCCACATGCACGGGAAAGTAAGGCCGATCACCCAAATGGCGTCCGCCTCGCACCATGGCTAAATTGACGCAGGCGCGGCCTCCGTGCACTTTGACTGCCAAGATATCTACATCTTGGTCACCTACCGTATCTACAGCTTGTTGGTGTAACACTTTCGACAACGCACCCATTTGGTTACGCAACTCTGCCGCTTGCTCAAATTCCAACTTATCAGCGTGCGCCATCATCCGCGCTTCTATGGACTGCATGACCTCTTGGGTTTGCCCACGCAGCAGTCGCATCGCGCTATCGACATCACGCTGGTAGGCCTCAAGGGAAACATGCCCTACGCATGGCGCAGAGCAACGTTTGATTTGGTAGAGCAGGCAGGGACGCGTACGGTTGTGATACACCGTGTCTTCACAGGTACGCAAGCGAAAAACTTTTTGCAGCAACTGAATGGCTTCGCGCACAGCCCAAACGCTTGGGTAGGGTCCAAAATATTCATGGCGCTTGTCTACCGCGCCGCGGTAGTAAACCACTCTTGACACATTACTGGCTTTATTTTGAGAAGTATCCGTAGCACGGGTGATTTTCAAATAAGGGTAGCTCTTATCGTCACGAAACAAAATGTTGTAGCGGGGTTTAAGCGACTTGATCAGGTTGTTTTCAAGCAGTAAGGCCTCGGCTTCGGAACGGACCACCGTCGTTTCCATACGGACAATTTTGCTCACCATGTGCCCAATACGGGTTCCAGATTTTTCCCTTTGGAAATAACTGGCTACCCGTTTTTTTAAGCTGATAGCTTTGCCCACATAGAGCACCTGTTCGTTGTCATCAAAATAACGGTAAACCCCCGGCAAATTTGGAAGTGCAGCAACTTGAGCCAACAATTCGGCGCTATGGCGATTGGCTACTTCATCAGCAGGAATTGGTTCTGGCACGTTTTCTTCAGACATCTGCGTATTGTGGACAATCTC
>DDYJ01000052.1:6199-7853 GCA_002347905.1 Comamonadaceae bacterium UBA2237
CAACGTGGCAACTCTGTGCGCCTTTGGATTGACGATGTCAGTGCATTGCGTTGGATGGCACCGCTTGGCCATCCGAAGGTGGAAGTTTTAGAGTGGTCCCACGCTGAAACCATGACAACTGTTGGCGATGTAGTGATTGAAACCTTTGGTTGCAGGATACCTGCCCATATGGAGGGCTTGATTGCCAAACATAAGGCTATTTGGATAAACCTTGAATATTTGAGTGCGGAGGACTTCGTCGTTCAATCTCATAGACTGCCCTCGCCAGTGATGCATGGGCCTGCAAAGGGCCGCACCAAATGGTTTTTTTATCCCGGTTTTGTGACTGATACTGGTGGCTTGATACGCGAGAACGACATGGCGCACAGGCACTCTGTATTTGATCGTACGACTTGGCTAGCGGAACATGCACCACAAGTGTTGAATACACAAATGGACCTAAAACGGCGTTTGATCTCACTTTTCTGCTACGAGCCAAGTTCTCTTGAAGATTTACTTATTCAACTGGCAAACGATGACATCCCAAGCACTCTGCTAGTTACCCAAGGACGATCGCAACAAGCAGTTATTCAAGCCTTGCAAAGATTACAAATTCCCAACATGGGGAGTGGCAACCTGCAAATTGAACAACTGCCCTACCTCAGCCAAGTGGATTACGACCATTTGCTGTGGACATGTGATTTAAACTTTGTGCGGGGTGAGGACTCTGTCGTTCGGGCCCTTTGGGCTGGCAAGCCATTTGTTTGGCAAATTTATCCGCAAGACGATCAAGCACACCACGTAAAACTTGATGCATTTTGCAACACCTTAAAAATGCCGCATGATTTAGTGGAGCTGCACGGTATTTGGAATGGCATTTCACGTAAAAAAATGAATGCGCTGCGACCAACCCAACTCTTAAATTGGACTACTTGGGTCAGCAAAATAAAGGCTGATTTAGGGGGGCAATATGACTTGGTGACGCAATTAGAGCAATTTGTCTCCCAAAAACGCTAAAATTAGAGGCTTTGCGATTTCCATTCGGTTAAAAACCTCGGAAATCTCTCATTCACTCACAAGAACTTAACCTATGAAAACCGCTCAAGAAATACGCGTCGGCAACGTCATCATGCATGGTAAGGACCCCATGGTGGTTCTTCGCACCGAATACAGCCGTGGCGGACGCGGATCCTCCACTGTACGCATGAAGCTCAAAAGCTTGATCGCCAACTTCGGTANNGACAAAAAAGAGTGCACCTATTCTTACTTTGCTGACCCCATGTATGTTTGCATGGACAGCGAATTCAACCAATACGAAGTCGAAGCCAGCAATATGGGCGATGCTTTGAACTATTTAGAAGACGGCATGTCACTCGAAGTCGTTTTCTATGAAGAGAAAGCCATCTCCGTTGAATTGCCCACCACAGTCGTGCGTGAAATCACATGGACTGAGCCTGCCGTCAAAGGCGACACATCAGGCAAAGTCTTGAAGCCCGCGAAAATTGCTACCGGCTTTGAAGTGCCAGTGCCTATTTTTGTGGCGCAAGGTGATAAAGTAGAAATTGATACACGTACTGGCGAATACCGCAAACGCGTTTAATCCTGCAACACCTCAACAAAAGGCCTGCTTGCAGGCCTTTTTAATTTCTCCGATACAACCCCCGAGGTGATTTTT
>DDYJ01000052.1:7894-10718 GCA_002347905.1 Comamonadaceae bacterium UBA2237
GAGGCGCTAGCCCCTGAATCCAATCGCTTGGCATTTGCCGACCCTGAATTTCTCTTACGCCGAGAAACGCGCGGTATCCGATTTCAATTGGAGATGCTCAAACCCGACTTAGCACAGCAAGCGCATGGCATCGACCACACAGTCGTCGTATTTGGAAGTGCGCGTTTTCAAAGCGAAGAGAAATCACAAAAAATCTTAGAGGCCGCATTGAGCTCAGGTGTGGCCATAGACATCCAGCGCGCACAAGCATTGGTGCGTAATGCCCATTTCTATGAGCAAGCTCGCGCATTTGGCCATTGGATTGCCCAATACAGCGCCAACAAACACAACCCGAACAAACTTTTTATTTGTACTGGCGGTGGACCGGGCATTATGGAAGCAGCCAATCGAGGTGCGTCTGAAGCAGGTGGTATCAGCGTAGGGCTCAATATCGCCCTACCCCATGAACAAACNNATGGACGAATTGTTCGAGACCTTGACACTGGTGCAATGCAAAAAAGCCAAGCCTGTACCCATTGTCTTGTTTGGCACCGATTACTGGAAGAAAGTGTTTCATCCAGAAACTCTGCTTGAAGAAGGTGTGATTGCAGAAGAAGACTTACAACTGTTTCGCTATGTTGATACCGTAGAAGATGCATGGGAAGTTATTCGTGCTTTTTATGCACTCTAAGTAGATACGCACTACGCGAACCAAGGCCCACCGCAAACGATACACACCAAAAAACAGCGCCCACCCCAATCACGGCGCCCGCGGCGCCAAAAATCATAGGCATCAATACACTAGAAGCATTGATACCCATCAAGCGCAAACCCAAAGCTTCGCCATGGCGTGACTCTGGCGTGATCTGATGCAAGGTGCTCATCACCATCGGTTGCACAGAGCCAAGCGACAGGCCCAAAAATACCGAGCAAATACCCATAGACAACGCACCTTGTGCAAATGGGTAAATACCGAGTAAAGCCGATGTGGAGAGCATGGCAGCGGTTATGACTTGCCACTCCTCTAGCCTAGCGACAACCATGGGAAGCAGGAAGCGAATCAACGCAGCGGCAATTGCAAATCCACCCAAGATAGACCCAATGGAAGAAGCGCTCAAACCTCGTTCGTGGCCCAAGATGGGGACAACAAATGTATGCACGTCCCAACATGCCGATAAAAACCAATTGACCAACAGCAGGCGCCTAAACATGCTGTCATTGAGTAAATCCCATGCGCTGTTTGCTTCGTGCCCAGAAGGGTTCATAACTGCGGGCAATTCTTGCGTTTTTCGTACCCAGAACCACGCCAAGATAGGAAACACCGCCATGGCTGCATAGGCCCACTGAAAGCCAGCGAAATCAATCAAAAGGCCTGCTGTAAATGGCCCTATGAAATTAGAAATAGCGGGACCTACTGATAACCAACTAAAGACCTGCTTCATTTCCGTGACATCTTGGGCCGCACGTCCTACATGGCGCTGCAATGCAATGATGGCTGCACCTGTAGCACCGCCAGTCATCAGTGCGCTAAAACATAAAACCGGAAATATGGGCCAAATCGCCGCAGTTGCAGCACCCAAACTCGCCATCAACACGCTCCATGCAACAGGTCGTTTGAGTCCATGCATGTCCGCATAGCGCCCAGCGGGTAACGCTAAGAAAACTTGCGTCAAGGCAAACAAGGCCAAAAGAAAGCCAACCGACGCAGCACTTTCACCCGCACGCAAAGCCATCAAAGGTGTGGCCATGCGCATACCAGTCATGCAGGCATGTAAGCAGACTTGGCCTGCTATCAATCGAAAGAGTTCGCGCTTCAAAGCGAGGCGTCCGAGCGATCCGTGTCGTCTAATGGTTCATCGACGAGAGGTAATAATTTTTGAGATTCGCCTTCAGGTAATGCTTCGACATTTTTTAAAGCACGGCGCATTTGTCGGCTTCGTGTATCCGCCTTGTCCAAGGTGTCTGCCGCTTTTTGGACCTGTTCACGGACTTTCTCCACCCAATCGCCGTAGCGTTCGAACTCAGTTTTGACGGCGCCCAATACCTTCCAAACCTCAGAGGCCTGCTGCTCCAGTGCAAGCGTACGAAAACCCATATGCAGGCTGTTGAGCATTGCGAGCAACGTGGTGGGGCCCGCCAAAGTCACGCGGTAGTCGCGTTGCAAACTGTCGACCAAACCAGGTCGACGAAGAACTTCTGCATACAAACCCTCGATGGGTAAAAACATAATAGCAAAGTCGGTGGTATGCGGTGGTGCCAGATAACTCTCAGCAATACTTTTGGCTTCGGTACGAATGCGCACTTCCAATGCTTTGGAGAAAGCCTCTGTCGCAAGAATATCGGCACGCTCATGGGCGTCTAGCAAACGCTCGTAATCTTCGCGGGGAAATTTGGCATCAATAGGTAACCAGACAGGCTCGCCATCCTGTCCGCCCCGACCAGGAAAGCGAATCGCAAAATCCACGCGCTGGTTACTACGTGGTTTGGTTTCCACTTGCTTGTCATATTGTTCAATGGTGAGAACTTGCTCAAGCAACGCCTCCAATTGCACTTCACCAACGATGCCTCGGGTTTTCACATTGGTGAGAACGCGTTGTAAGTCGCCCACGCCTTGCGCCAGTTTTTGCATTTGGCCCAGTCCGTTATGCACTTGCTCAAGTCTCTCTGCAACTTGTTTGAAACTCTCGGATAAGCGTTTTTCAAGCGTGGTTTGCAATTTCTCGTCTACCGTGCGACGCATTTCATCTAGTTTTTCGTTATTGCTTTTTTGCAGCTGCTGCAACTGTTGGTGCAAAGTGTCACCGACGGACTTTTGCATCAGGCTGAGTTGCTGAATTTGGCTTTG
>DDYJ01000003.1:0-5066 GCA_002347905.1 Comamonadaceae bacterium UBA2237
AAACAAGTCGAGATAATGGTGCTTATGACTAACAAAGATCAGCCGCACGATTTGCTTTCGTTGCGCAATACGGTGTGGGTGTTTTTAGCATTTGCCGCAGCGTACTTTTTATCGGCGCTGTTGCGTGCAATCACTGCCACTTTGTCGCCTACTTTGAGCATGGAGTTTGGTCTACAGGCCCGCGATCTTGGGCTGTTGGCAGGGGGCTATTTCTTGGGCTTTTCAATGACCCAATTGCCATTGGGACATTGGTTAGACAAGCATGGACCAAAGAAAGTCGTTTTACGGTTCTTGGCAGTGGCGGTCATTGGATGCATAGCGTTCGCATTGGCGACAAGTTTTGCTGGCTTGTTGCTTTCGCGNNGCCACTAACTTTACGGGTTTGCTGTTGTCACGCATGTTGATTGGCGCTGGTGTCAGCGCATGTTTGATGGCGCCTTTGACGGGTTATCGCCGTTGGCTCACACCCGAGATTCAGCAGCGTGCGAATTCGTGGATGTTGATGACAGGTTCATTTGGCATGCTTGCCTCTACTTTGCCGGTGCAATGGCTATTGCCAACCATTGGTTGGCGTTGGATGTTTGGCATCCTTGCATTCCTGTTGCTCTTAGCGATGGGCCTGATGGTGATCAAAGTACCTGAGTGGCGTTTGATTCAAAAGCCCGATGCGCAAGACGCATCGGAAGTCAAGCCCAGCATTTTGGCGGGTTACGCGCAAGTCTGGCGAAATCCTTATTTCCAACGCATGACCCCGATCGGTTTTTTTAACTACGGCGGCCTGATTGCCATGCAGACCTTGTGGGCCGGCCCATGGATGGCCAAGGTAGCTGGCTACTCTTCGCTAGAAGCTGCGGGCGGTTTGTTTTGGATCAATGTCAGCATGCTATTTACCTTTTTGATGTGGGGATTGCTTACGCCTAAGCTTTACGTGAGAGGGCTCACCGCGAACCGACTCATTAAAGCGATTACCCCACTGAATTTACTCGTGCAGATTTCGATACTCTGGGCTGGTCCGGATGCAGGGGCATTGCACTGGGCCTTGTTTTGTATCAGTGGATCGGTGGTGTCCTTGGCCCAACCGGCGGTCGGCGGCGCATTTCCAGCAACCGAGGCGGGCAAAGGCCTATCTGGCTACAACTTGGTCATCTTCTTGGGCGTGTTTTGCGTGCAGTGGGGTTTTGGCTTGATGGTCGATATGTTCCGCAACTTTGGGTTGGAAGAGGTTGCATCTTTTCAGGCTGCGCTAGCTGTTTTCTTGGGGTTGTGCGTGGTGTCTTACCTATATTTCCTCCGTCACAAGACTGAGCGTTGATAATGCAGGCCTGCGCGCCCACACCATGAGCAATACCATCTTCATCATCGCCCACGCACCGCTTGCCAATGCACTGCGCGATTGCGCTATGCATGTGTATCCGGAGTGCGCCCATGAAGTGATTGCGCTCGATGTGATGCCCAACGCCCAGCCCGAAGAAACTTTGCGTTTGGCTAATCTGGCTTTGCAAAATGTGCCGCAAGACGGCCTGTTGGTGTTGACCGATATCTTTGGCGCAACCCCTGCCAACGTGGCACAAAAAGTCGCGGGTTCGCGGCGCGCCAAGTTAATTGCTGGCGCTAACGTTCCTATGTTGTTTCGGGCAGTCAGCTACCGCCATGAGTCCTTGGACGACTTGGTGGCTCGGGCGCTGGCCGGCGGCACCCAAGGCGTGATGCAAGTAGCAATGGCTGCTCCACAAATTCAAAACCCTCGTTCGTATGATCACAAAAACTATCACCATCAGCAATAAATTGGGCTTGCACGCCCGTGCCTCCGCCAAACTCACCAAAGCGGCCGGGGGATTTCCTTGCAATGTATGGATCAGCAAAGGCGACCGCCGCGTCAACGCCAAAAGCATCATGGGAGTGATGATGTTGGCCGCTGGCATCGGTAGCGAAGTCACACTTGAAACAGATGGTGACCAAGAACAAGCCGCGATGGATGCCTTGGAACATTTGTTCAACGACAAGTTTGGCGAAGGCGAGTAATCACCTATGAGCTTTTCTATCCACGGACTTGCCGTTGCCAGAGGAATCGCCATAGGGCGAGCCGTGCTGGTGGCCTCAAGCCGTGTCGATGTGGCGCATTACTTCATTGACGCGCAACAGGTAGACGAAGAAATTCAGCGACTGGGCTTGGCCAGAGACGCCGTAAAAGCAGAGTTGCAAGAACTCCACGACACCCTCCCCAAAGATTCGCCCCCTGAACTCAGCGCAATTTTGGAAGTGCATTTGATGCTCTTGCAAGACGAGATGCTGGCCGATGGCGTGACCCATTGGATCAAAGACCGCCTCTACAACGCCGAATGGGCCTTGACTTCCCAGCTTGACGTCGTTGCGCGCCAATTCGACGAAATGGACGACGCCTATTTGCGTGAGCGTAAGGGCGATTTAGAACAAGTCGTTGAGCGGGTATTACGCCACATGAAGGGCGATGTGCATATGACACCGATGCCCGCACAGCGTCGGCAAGCGGGTGCGCGCCAACAAGATTTGTTGCTAGAAGACCAAATGGACGTGCCTTTGGTCTTGGTTGCACACGATCTCTCGCCTGCCGACATGCTGCAGTTCAAGCAAAGTGTGTTCACCGGTTTTGTGACCGACGTCGGTGGCAAAACTTCACACACGGCCATCGTGGCGCGTAGCTTGGATATTCCCGCAGTGGTAGGCGCGCGCACGGCCAGCCAGTTGGTGCGACAAGACGATTGGATCATCATCGATGGCGATGCAGGCGTGGTGTTGGTCAATCCCTCGCCCATCATCTTGGCCGAATATGGGTTCAAGCAACGCCAAGCGGAAGTCGAGCGCGAACGCCTCTCGCGTTTACGACACACACCAGCTGTCACGCTAGACGGTCACAAAGTGGAATTGCTCTCCAACATTGAAATGCCTGAAGATGCAGTTTCTGCTTTGGGTGTGGGCTCGGTAGGTGTTGGCTTGTTTAGAAGCGAGTTTTTGTTCATGGGCCGAGTCGACAACTTGCCCGATGAAGAAGAACAGTATTTGGCTTACCGTAAAGCGGTTGAAGGCATGAAAGGCTTGCCCGTCACCATTCGCACGGTTGACATCGGCGCCGACAAGCCTTTAGACCGCGCCCACAAAGACGAAGACCACCTGAACCCCGCATTGGGTTTGCGCGCGATTCGCTGGAGCTTGGCTGACCCCGATATGTTTTTGACGCAGCTGCGTGCGATTTTGCGAGCGGCGGCCCATGGACAGGTTCATTTGTTGATTCCCATGCTCGCGCATGTGCAAGAAATCAAACAAACATTGGTTTTGCTAGACAAAGCACGGCATCAACTCGATGTGCGGGGAGATAGTTATGGTCCCTTAAAAATTGGCGCCATGATCGAAATTCCTGCGGCTGCCCTGATGGTCAAAACGTTTCTTCGCTACTTCAACTTTTTATCGATCGGCACCAACGATTTGATTCAATACACCTTGGCGATCGACCGTGCAGACGAGTCGGTGGCGCATTTGTATGACCCTTTGCATCCCGCCGTGTTGCGTTTGGTGGCAGACACCATTGCCGAGAGCAATGCCCAGGGCAAGAGCGTGAGCGTGTGTGGTGAGATGGCTGGAGACCCGGCCTTGACCCGTCTCTTGTTGGGCTTGGGTTTGCGTAGTTTTTCCATGCACCCCACCCAAGTATTGGCAGTCAAGCAAGAAGTNNGCGGTAAATCCGATCGACTTGACGAGTGGTCCCCACTTGTCGGTGTCCGCTTTCAATCGCGCCGCCAATTCAGCAGGCGTGGAAGACTGCGCTTCTAATCCCATCGTTGCCAATCCGTTCACAGTTTCAGGCGCAGCCAAAGCGGTGCGCAGCGCTGTATTGAGTCGCGTCAAGATGTCATTAGGCGTTTTGGCGGGCAAGTAAAAACCAAACCATTCATTGAACACAAAGTCCTTGATGCCTTGCTCGATCAAGGTTGGGGTGTTCGGTGCAAATTGGCTACGCTTGGCGCCTGAAGCCGCAAGCAAGCGGCACTTTCCAGCTGCCACATGTTGGGTGAATTCGCCAATCGGTCCTGAGACCGCGGCGATTTGGCCGCCGATCATGTCCAAGATGGCGGGTTGCGTGCCGCGGAACGCAACATGGTTGATCTCGATATTGGCGTACTTGCCAAGCAAGGTGCCAATGAAGTGCGGCGTTGAGCCAGCAGCGGGTGAGCCAAAGTTAGCAAGTTTTGGGTTCGCCTTGCACCATGCGATGAAGTCAGGAATTGATTTCACGTTGGCAGGCACCATAGGGCCCACGGCAAAACCGAAATCAAAAATACAGCCCAGCGAGACAGGCATCAAATCGTTCACGGGGTCGTAGGGTAGTTTTTTGTAGATGTGCGGATAAATGCCTAGCATCGACATCGGTGTCTGCAAGACCGTTGTACCGTCAGGCGTTGCACTGCGCACAAACTGGACCGCGATTTGTCCGCCAGCGCCAGTCTTGTTTTCTACAAATGCGGTCTTGGCGTAACTGGTAGGGGCGATTTTTTCAGCCACACGACGGCAAATCGCGTCGGATGTGCCTCCAGGCGTGAAGCCTGTAATGATTTTCAAGCTCTCAAACGGCTGGGTTTGGCCCCAAGCGTTGTGCCCTACAGCGCCCATCAAGGCAGAAAGCGCTCCGAGTTGCAAAACATCGCGACGGGAGGTGGTCATTGGTAAATCCTTTGTTCAATAAGCAAAAAACGCATTCTCAATGCGCTAGCCCACGCTGTCTGCTGTGGTTATCCCGAGGCGAAGGCTAGATGTGCGATGCAGCCGAATGCGCCTGCTGGTCCGCGTGGTAGGAGCTACGCACCATCGCACCCACGGCAGCATGTTTGAAGCCCATGGCATAGGCTTTTTCCTCAAACATCTTGAAAGTATCAGGGTGCACATAGCGGCGCACGGGAATATGGCTGGAACTCGGCGCCAAATATTGGCCGATGGTCAACATGTCGATCTGGTGGTCGCGCATGTCTTGCATCACGGTCAAAATTTCTTCGTCGGTTTCGCCAAGACCCACCATCAGGCCACTTTTCGTTGGCACT
>DDYJ01000003.1:5096-5951 GCA_002347905.1 Comamonadaceae bacterium UBA2237
CCGGGCCGTGCTTCTTTGTAGAGACGTGGCACGGTTTCCATGTTGTGGTTCATGACGTCGGGCGGTGCGGCTTTCAGAATTTCTAATGCACGGTCATCGCGGCCACGGAAGTCAGGCACCAATATTTCGATTTGCGTGTGGGGGGAAAGTTCTCGGGTGCGGCTTATGCAGTCGACAAAGTGTTGGCTGCCGCCGTCGCGCAAGTCGTCGCGGTCGACGCTGGTGATCACTACGTAGTTCAGTTTTAAAGCGGCAATGGTCTTCGCTAGATTTTCTGGCTCGTTGACATCCAGCGGGTCTGGTCGACCGTGGCCCACATCGCAAAACGGACAGCGGCGCGTGCATTTGTCGCCCATGATCATGAAGGTGGCTGTGCCTTTGCCAAAGCATTCGCCGATATTCGGGCAACTGGCTTCTTCGCAAACCGTTACTAACTTGTTGGCGCGCAAGATATCTTTGATCTCGTAAAACCGCGTGCTCGGAGAGCCAGCTTTGACGCGGATCCAATCCGGTTTTTTCAAAACTTCGCCCGCTTGCACTTTGACTGGGATACGCGACAACTTGGCGGCTGCCTTTTGTTTGGCGGACGCGTTGTAGTTGTCAACGGATTGCGCTTCGCGCACCACTTCGGGCGTATGGCTAGACATGTGATGGAACCCCTAGGTCAAGGGCTTAAATAGGTTACGAGCTTTTGGCCCAAAACATCAGCGGCTTCTTGCCAACTGACCGAAACGCCGATTGTAGAAAGATCCACCGTTTGCAGACTTGGATAGCCGCAGGGGTCGATGCGCGAGAAGGGGGATAGGTCCATCGCCACATTCAATGCGACGCCATGGTAGGTGCAATGGCGGCTGA
>DDYJ01000100.1:0-2471 GCA_002347905.1 Comamonadaceae bacterium UBA2237
ACATGGCGCGTCGCCTGATCCGAATGGCTAGCGAAGACATTGGTTTGGCAGATCCACGTGCATTACGTTTGGCCTTAGACGCTGCTGAAGTTTATGAGCGTTTGGGCTCCCCAGAGGGTGAGTTAGCTTTAGCCGAATGCGTGGTGTATTTGGCGGTGGCGCCTAAGTCCAATGCGGTTTACAAAGCCTTTAACGAAGTACGTGCTTTGGTGAAGAAAGACGGCACACGTCCAGTGCCCATGCATTTGCGCAACGCCCCCACCAAATTGATGAAAGAACTCAACTACGGCAAAGGTTATCGCTATGCGCATGATGAAGAAGACGGCTTTGCAGCAGGAGAAACTTATCTACCCCAAGGCATGGAGTCCACTAGGTTTTATCATCCAGTTGCGCGCGGTCTGGAAATCAAAATTGCGGACAAACTGCGTGAGTTAAGAGAAAAAAACAAAGAAGCTGGTCAATAAATATGGACGTACTGTTGCAACAGGTGATCAATGGGTTGGTGCTAGGCAGCATGTATGCGCTGGTAGCACTGGGCTACACCATGGTGTACGGCATCATCAACTTGATTAACTTTGCGCATGGCGAAGTCTTGATGATTGGTGCCTTGTGCAGTTGGTCCCTCATCAATGTGTTGCAACCTGCATTCCCTAATTTGCCGGGTTGGATCATTTTGATCATGGCGATGGTGTTAGCCAGTTTAGCCGCTGCAAGCCTTAACTTTGCGATTGAAAAAATCGCTTACCGCCCATTGCGTAATGCCCCAAAGTTGGCGCCCTTGATCACGGCGATCGGTATGTCCATCTTTTTACAAACCATCGCCATGATTGTTTGGAAGCCGAGTTACAAACCTTTTCCGACGCTATTACCCACTACGCCAATTTCGCTGGGTGAGGCCGTTATTACGCCAACCCAATTAATGATCTTAGGACTCACCTCAGTCGCATTGGCCGTGCTTTCTTGGTTAGTTAACGCCACACGTTTAGGTCGTGCCATGCGTGCTACAGCAGAGAACCCGCGTATGGCGAGTTTGATGGGCGTGAAGCCCGATATGGTGATCTCGGCCACCTTCATCATTGGTGCTGTGCTGGCCACCATGGCGGGTGTGATGTGGGCATCGAATTACGGTACGGTCCACCATGCGATGGGATTTTTACCAGGCCTCAAAGCATTCACTGCTGCGGTGTTTGGTGGAATTGGTAACTTGGGCGGGGCAGTCGTCGGTGGCTTGTTGCTAGGCTTAATTGAATCAATCGGCTCGGGCTACTTAGGCCAACTCACCGGTGGTGTGATGGGCAGCCAATACAGCGACATATTTGCTTTCTTGGTGTTGATCTTGGTGCTCACTCTTCGCCCATCGGGCTTAATGGGTGAGCGTGTGGCAGACAGGGCTTAAAGCATATGCCAACCCAGCATTCACTATTTGGTAATCGATGGTTTTTAGCAAGCGCGTTACTGCTTTTGCCATTTGTATTGCAACCGTTTGGCAATGCTTGGATTCGTATTGCAGACATGTCGCTTTTGTATGTGCTGTTGGCCCTTGGTTTAAATATTGTTGTTGGCTATGCTGGTTTGTTGGACTTGGGTTATGTTGCATTTTTTGCAGTTGGCGCTTATCTCTTTGGTTTGTTAGCGTCCCCACATTTGACCGACGCATTTCCTTGGATTGCAACCATGTTTCCTTACGGCCTACATCTGAGTCTATGGATGGTGTTGCCCATGGCTGCGGGTGTTGCCGCTTTATTCGGTATTGTGTTGGGCGCCCCCACTTTAAAACTACGGGGTGATTACTTAGCAATAGTTACATTGGGCTTTGGTGAAATCATTCGTGTCTTTTTAAATAATTTAGACCAACCTGTGAACATCACCAATGGTCCTAAAGGAATTGGATCGATTGATGCGGTGAGTGTCTTTGGTCATCCACTTTCCAAGCGACTAGATTTAGGATTCATTGAATTGCCATCAGTAACTTTGTATTACTACTTATTTCTATGCTTAGTAGTAATCAGCATAGTGGTGTGCCATCGTTTAGAGTATTCCCGGATTGGTCGCGCTTGGATGGCGATACGCGAAGACGAAATCGCGGCCAAGGCTATGGGCCTTAATACCCGCAATTTGAAGTTGATGGCGTTTGGTATGGGTGCCACATTCGGTGGAATCTCTGGCGCGATGTTTGCGGCATTCCAAGGATTTGTGTCGCCTGAATCATTCAGTTTGATGGAGTCTGTGATGATCGTGGCGATGGTGGTGCTTGGTGGGCTGGGGCATTTGCCAGGTGTCATCTTGGGTGCGGTGTTACTGGCCGCGTTGCCAGAAGCCTTGCGTTATGTAGCAGGACCGCTTCAAGAAATGACGGGCGGTCGATTAGACGCTGCAATATTGCGCCAACTTCTGATCTCTATAGCGATGGTAGGTGTCATGTTGTGGCGTCCTAGCGGTTTATGGCCTAAACCAGAACACGGCAAGCGTTT
>DDYJ01000100.1:2605-3505 GCA_002347905.1 Comamonadaceae bacterium UBA2237
AGCGGCAGCTTTGTATTAGCAGATCAACCTTATCAACCCAAGGATGTGCATCTGGTCGCCAAAGCTGGCATTGCGCGTACCTTCCAAAACATCCGTTTATTTGCAGACATGACTGCGCTTGAAAACGTGATGGTGGCGCGCCATGTGCGCACGCACTCGGGTTTGTTAGATGCTATTTTTCGAACCAAGACTTTCAAGCAAGAAGAAAAAGAAATTACAAAAAGGGCCTATGAATTGTTAGCGTATGTCGGCATTGATACGCTTGCCAATGTGAAAGCACGTACCTTGAGCTATGGTGACCAGCGGCGTTTAGAAATTGCCCGTGCCTTGGCTACTGACCCGCAACTATTAGTTTTAGACGAGCCAGCTGCTGGTATGAATGCCACTGAGAAAGTGCAGTTACGCGCATTGATTGACAAAATTCGCCATGACCACCGCACAGTTTTATTGATTGAGCACGATGTGAAATTGGTCATGGGATTGTGCGATCGCGTGACGGTTTTAGATGAAGGCCAAGTGATTGCAGAAGGCACACCTGCGCACGTGCAACGTGATCCGCGTGTGATGCAGGCGTATTTGGGAACGACTCAGGTTTGATATGACCTCACCCTTGCTTTGCGTAACCGATTTACATGTGCACTATGGCGGCATTCAAGCTGTCAAAGGTGTGAGCTTTGAAGTCTTTGCTGGCGAACTGGTTTCACTGATCGGCTCTAACGGCGCGGGCAAAACCACCACCATGAAAGCCATCACGGGTTTGTTGTCTGCGAGTGCAGGCCGCATCGAGTTAAATGGTAAGCCAATTCATCAAAGCAAACCTTGGGATTTAGTAAAACAAGGTTTAGCTATGGTTCCCGAAGGACGTGGTGTGTTCACCCGCATGACCATCATTGAGAACCT
>DDYJ01000190.1:0-7839 GCA_002347905.1 Comamonadaceae bacterium UBA2237
ATCAAATACATACCCTTGATGATTTGCTCTTCGGTGCCAGGCTTCAAACCGGGCATGGCGTAGTTTTCGTTGAGCAAAGTGATGTAGTAGAAAACGTTTTCTTGCTTCTCCACCATGCGCTTTAGGCCGTGGTGCAAGATGACACCCACTTCGTGTGCGAAGGTGGGGTCATACGACACACAGTTAGGAATGGTGTTGGCCATGATGTGGCTGTGACCATCTTCATGTTGCAAGCCTTCACCGTTCAATGTGGTGCGACCAGATGTGCCGCCAAGCAAGAAGCCACGCGCTTGCATGTCGCCTGCAGCCCAAGCCAAATCGCCGATACGCTGGAAGCCAAACATCGAGTAGTACACATAGAAAGGCACCATGATGCGGTTGCTGGTGGAGTAGCTAGTAGCAGCAGCAATCCAACTGCTCATACCGCCCGCCTCATTGATACCTTCTTGCAAGATTTGACCGGCTTTGTCTTCCTTGTAGTACATCACTTGGTCTTTATCGACGGGCGTGTACTGTTGACCTGCTGGGTTGTAAATACCGACTTGGCGGAACAACCCTTCCATACCAAAGGTACGTGCTTCGTCTACCAAGATGGGCACCACACGGGGACCAAGCGCTTGGTCGCGCAACAGTTGGGTCAAAAAGCGCACATAGGCTTGGGTGGTAGAAATTTCACGGCCTTCGGCTGTGGGGTCCATCACGGCTTTGAAGGTTTCGATTGCAGGAACTGTGAAACTTTCATCCGCCTTGGTACGGCGATGTGGCAAGTAGCCACCAAGCGCTTTGCGACGCTCGTGCAAGTAACGCATCTCAGGAGTGTCGTCCGCGGGCTTGTAGAAAGGTATCTTGGCTAACTCGCTGTCTGGGATCGGCAAGTTGAAACGGTCGCGGAAGATTTTGATGTCTTCGTCTGTCAACTTCTTGGTTTGGTGAACCGTGTTTTTGCCTTCGCCCGATTTACCCATACCAAAGCCTTTGACGGTTTTGATCAACAAAACGGTTGGCTGGCCTTTGTGGTTAACCGCTTTGTGGTAAGCGGCGTATACCTTTTGTGGGTCGTGGCCGCCGCGGCGCAAGTTCCAAATATCGTCGTCGCTCATGTGGGCGACCATCTCTAAAGTCTTGGGGTCGCGGCCAAAGAAATGCTTACGAACATAGGCACCGTCATTCGCTTTGAAGGCTTGGTAGTCGCCGTCCACGGTTTCCATCATGATGCGGCGCAGGGCACCGTCTTTGTCACGGGCTAAAAGAGAGTCCCAATCGCTACCCCACAAGAGTTTGATGACGTTCCAGCCTGAGCCGCGGAATTCGCCCTCGAGCTCTTGCACGATCTTGCCGTTACCGCGCACAGGGCCGTCCAAGCGTTGCAAGTTGCAGTTGACGACGAAAATCAAGTTGTCTAGGTTTTCACGTGCGGCTAAGCCAATCGCACCCAAAGACTCTACCTCGTCCATTTCGCCATCCCCGCAGAACACCCACACCTTGCGGTTTTCTGTATTGGCAATGCCACGGGCGTGGAGGTATTTCAAAAAGCGGGCTTGGTAAATCGCCATCAGAGGGCCTAAGCCCATCGAGACAGTTGGGAACTGCCAAAACTCGGGCATGAGCTTCGGATGTGGATAGCTGGAGAGGCCTTTGCCGTCTACTTCTTGGCGGAAGTTCAGCAACTGCTCTTCGGTCAACCGTCCTTCTAAATAAGCGCGTGNNACCATCGCCATCGCGTTCCAACGCATATAAGCACGCAGGCGCTCTTCAATTTCGAGGTTACCAGGGCAATGCGCCTCTTCATCTGGTTCTATGGTGTTGACATATCCGGTATTGGCAGAAAACGGCATATCAATGCTGTTTTCACGGGCATGTTCTAAGAGTTGTTCTAAAAGGTAGTGGGCTCGCTCTGGGCCCTCTGATTGAATAACAGCGGACAAGGCGTCCATCCACTCACGCGTTTCCTGACTGTCTGTATCGTTGAGCGCAAATGTTCTCAAATCATTTGGTAATGCCGACATGTCCGTCTCCTAAGTTACTTATGTTTTAGTTGAATGTAGCCCAATTTTGACATAAAAACAGTAGAAATTTCAAATAGCGCTACACCATTTCTTATAGTGAAATTTACAGGGGAATGATAATCACTAACCATTTATGTTTCGTCCATACCAGCAATACATCAGCAAACCGTTAGCCCTCGCTTGGCGCAAATGGTGGGGCACCCAAACGCCCAGTCGGCAAGACAGATTTGCATTCCTTGCACCCCTCATGGCGGTGTTGGTGTTTATGGTCGCGATCACCGCCGTCTTTTGGTATTTGAAGTACGAAGAAATCGACCGCGAACAAGAGATTGTGCGAAGAGACGTGGAATACGCCCAGCAAAGGGTTCGACTCCGATTGCTCGACAAGCAAGAGGAGTTGGTGCGTTTTTCGAAAGATTTGACTGTTCAACGCCTAGGCACCAAAGGCTTTATCACCAATGCGCAAAAAATAATCGACGAGACGCCAGAGCTATCCAGCCTGACTTGGCTTGATACCAAGCGGCGTGTTGTGATCAGTGTTAGCAGCGCCAATGCCAACGCGCTGGTCGAACTCTATCCCGGCGTTGTGATGAACGAGCCTGAAGTGGTCAGCGTATTTCAACTGGCTCGGGAGTTAAAGCAACCCATCTACTCCAAACCGATAACTTACAGCAAAGCCAGGCCAGCACCTTTCTCCCAGTTGCAATTGCATTTACCCATCCTCGAACAAAATATGTTTGAAGGGGTGGTCGTGGCAGAGTTTGCGCTAGAGGGAATCTTGCGCTACGCCATACCTGTTGAGATTAGTAGCCAATACATCATCTCCCTGCGGGACGACAAAAACAATGTTCTGGCAGGCCAAATCAACAAAGCCAAGCCACGAGTAACAGAGGTATTACCTTGGCTTCTCAAAAACAACGAGTACGAAGTACCCGTCATGCCAGTGGGCTACGCCCTATCCATACACGCCCAAACCTACCGCACAGCCCCAGGCATCATCGGCAACGGTATGTACTGGCTGGTCGCCATTTTGAGTGCCATGACGGCTTGGTTACTCATAGGAAGTTGGCGCCATACGCGTCGACGCGTCCAAGCCCAGCAAGCGTTGATGGCTGAAACCAATTTCCGTAGGGCCATGGAAAACTCAATTCTGACGGGTATGCGCGCGATGGATTTGAAGGGCCGCATCACCTACGTGAATGCAGCTTTCTGCCAAATGACGGGGTGGAGCGAAGCCGAATTAGTGGGTTGCTTTCCACCGTTTCCCTACTGGCCGGAGGAAGACCGAGATTTTTTGAATTCCAGACTACAAAATGAACTGGAAGGCAACACAGCAACCAATGGCTTACAGGTGCGCGTCAAGCGCAAAGACGGTCAATTGTTTGATGCACGTTTGTACGTATCGCCTCTTGTCGATGCACTAGGCAAACAAACAGGGTGGATGACGTCCATGACGGACATCACAGAACCCACCCGTATCCGCCAACAACTCACTGCAGCGCATGACCGTTTCACGACGGTGCTTGAAGGTTTGGACGCCTCTGTTTCCGTAGCTCCCCTGGGAAGTGAAGAGCTTTTATTCGCCAATAAGCTCTACCGTAAGTGGTTCGACCCTACGACCAAAGGCCATTTGAGTTTGGTGATGCAAGCCGGTTTGCCCCGCTCATCGCAAACCACAGCCACCGAACTGACACCTGTGGGTGCAGATGAAGACGACAGCGATCCTTTGGCTGGTTTTCCTATAGATGATTTACAAGAAGTGCAAAGCGAAAACGCGGAAATCTTTTTGCCCGATCTTGGCAAGTGGCTAGAGGTGCGTTCGCGCTATCTCAACTGGGTTGATGGCCGATTGGCACAAATCGTCATCGCGACCGACATCACACCGCGACGCCAAGCGGAAGAGCAAGCGCAAGCCCAAGCCGAACGCGCCCAAACGGCTAGCCGTTTGATCACCATGGGCGAGATGGCGTCCAGCGTTGCGCATGAACTTAACCAGCCGCTGACTGCCATTAACAACTATTGCAATGGCATGGTCTCGCGCATCAAATCGAAGAACTTAATCGAAGCCGATTTGATCACCGCGTTGGAAAAAACGGCCCACCAAGCCCAGCGCGCTGGGCAAATCATTCAGCGCATCCGCAGTTTTGTGAAACGCAGCGAACCCAACCGCACGCTGTCAAGCGTTCCCCAACTGGTGTCGGAAGCGGTGGAACTTGCTGGTATTGAATTGCGGCGCCGACAAGTGCGTTTGAGCCAGGTGATGGCAAGCCGCTTACCGCAAGTGCATGTAGATCCGATCTTGATTGAACAAGTCTTGGTCAATTTGATGCGCAATGCGGCAGAGTCAATTGACTCTGCCCAACGTCCATTTGCGCGCCGACAAGTCGAACTCAAAGTTGTACCGCGCACAGAACAAGGTGTCTCTGTTATTGAATTCAGTGTCACCGATACGGGTAGCGGTTTGGCCCCCGAAGTGATGGACCGTTTGTTCGAAGCGTTCTTCTCCACCAAAGCCGAGGGCATGGGAATTGGGTTGAATTTATGCCGAAGCATTGTTGAATCGCACGAAGGAAGAATGCAAGCGGAGAACCTCTACAATGCAAATGAAATATCAGGTTGCAGATTTTCTTTCTGGATACCTGCTCGATAAAGCTGGAGTTTTATTACATGAGTCTGATTCCCAAAAAAGGTACTGTTTATGTGGTCGACGACGACGAGGCCGTTCGCGATTCGTTGCAATGGTTGCTCGAAGGCAAAGACTACCGCGTACGCTGCTTTGACTCAGCCGAAACATTTCTAAGCCGTTATGACGCTCGCGAAGTTGCATGTTTAATCGTCGACATCCGTATGGGTGGTATGTCAGGCCTTGAATTGCAAGACAAACTGATTGAGCGTAAGTCGCCCCTCCCCGTTGTATTCATTACTGGACACGGCGATGTGCCAATGGCAGTTGACACTATGAAAAAAGGCGCAATGGACTTCATCCAAAAGCCTTTCAAAGAAGCAGAGTTAGTTTCTTTGGTTGAGCGTATGCTCGAGCATGCCAAAGACGCATTTGCTGACCACCAACAAGCCGCTAGCCGCGATGCATTGATGGCCAAACTCACCACCCGCGAAGCCCAAGTTTTGGAGCGCATCGTCGCGGGTCGATTGAACAAACAAATTGCGGACGATTTGGGCATCAGCATCAAAACCGTGGAAGCCCACCGAGCCAACATCATGGAAAAGCTCAATGCCAACACCGTAGCTGACTTGCTCAAAACAGCATTGGGACAAAACGCAGCCAAAGCTTAAATTTTTTGACGAGGTTCTTTTTTGATACGCCCGTTGCAAACGGGCGTTTTCAATTGGGAGATTTATGAACCATCCTGTATTTCATACTTAGCTGATAAACGAAACTATGACAGCACAACTGATTGACGGAAACGCGCTATCCAAACAATTGCGCACGCAGGCCGCTATAGACGCAGCAAAACTTACTGCCCAAGGTATAAAACCAGGGCTTGCCGTTGTGTTGGTTGGCGAGAACTCCGCGAGTCAGGTGTATGTACGAAACAAAGTTAAAGCGTGTGAGGAAGCAGGTTTTCACTCTGTGCTCGAAAAATACGACGCAAATTTAAGCGAAGCCGATTTACTGCAACGTGTCCAGGCTCTTAACAACGATGCATCCATACACGGCATCTTGGTGCAACTTCCTTTACCGGCACACATAGACGCGCAAAAGGTCATTGAAGCTATCTGCCCTGCCAAAGATGTAGACGGATTCCATATTGCCAGCGCGGGCGCTTTGATGACAGGCATGAAAGGCTTTTGGCCTTGCACTCCCTTTGGCTGCATGAAGATGCTTGAAAGCATTGGCTATTCGCTCAAGGGTAAGCACGCTGTTGTCATTGGTCGCAGCAATATTGTGGGAAAACCCATGGCCTTGATGCTCTTGCAACAAAACGCCACTGTCACCATTTGCCACAGCGGTACTGTCAATCTCAAAGAAATCACGCTGCAAGCTGATGTGATCGTAGCCGCTGTGGGCAAACGCAATGTGCTGACGGCAGACATGGTCAAGCCAGGAGCAGTGATACTAGATGTCGGCATGAACCGTAACGACGCAGGCAAACTTTGCGGCGATGTCGAATTTGACGGCGTAAAAGAAGTTGCTGGTTACATCACCCCCGTTCCTGGCGGTGTGGGCCCTATGACTATCACGATGCTGTTGGTCAACACCTTGGAATCAGCACAAAACACCTTAAATAAGACCTTAACCATTTGAATCGCAAAGAAGCCATTTGCTTTTTTGAAATTCCATCTCCTCTTATTAATTACCCGACAACCTAGTTATGAATGCCAACACCAATCCTTTGCTCGATTTTTCTGATCTTCCGATGTTTGATGCCATCACGCCCGCAGGCATTGCACCCGCATTGGATGAACTGATTGCAAACGCCGAAAAAGCATTAGAGACTGTCACTGCAGCAGACTATCCAACAAACTGGAGCCAAATTGCCTCGGTGCTAGATGTCAACGTTGAAAAACTCAGTCGCGCGTGGGGTGCGGTGAACCATTTGCATTCGGTTGCCGACTCGCCCGAGCTACGTGCTGCATATACCGAGGCATTGCCGCGTGTCACCGCTTTTTATACGCGCATGGGTTCAGATGAGCGGTTGTATGCCAAATACAAAGCCATTCCAACAGCATCGCTCAATGCTGAACAAAAACGCGCCCACACATTGGCAGTGCGTAATTTTGTTTTGTCCGGTGCGGAACTTACAGGTTCAGCCAAAACACGTTTTGCTGAAATTCAAGAACGTATGGCCGATGTGAGCCAAAAATTTAGCGAAAACGTCCTCGACGCCACGGACCAATGGACTTTGCTAGTCACTGCTAAAGAACTCGCAGGCGTGCCAGCGGATATCTTAGAGATGACCAAAGCCAATGCAGAAAAAGCAGGACTGCAAGGACATCAACTCAGCTTGAAAATGCCCTGCTACTTGCCCATCATGCAATTTGCGCACAACGCAGCTTTGCGAGAAAAAATGTACCGGGCTTATGTCACACGCGCTTCTGATCAGTCCGTACCCAATGCAACTGACATATCCAATGACGCATCGCTTTCTACAAGCCAGAGCAATTCACAAGACAACACCTCCTGCATTCAGGAAATTTTGGCGCTTCGCCATGAAGAGGCACAACTCTTAGGCTATGCCAATTACGCAGAGGTTTCGTTAGCTAGCAAGATGGCCCAGTCCCCTGCCGAGGTGATGACCTTCTTACGTGATCTTGCTAAACGAGCAAGGCCTTATGCAGAGAAAGATATTGCAGAACTGCGTGAGTTCGCAGCACAACAACTACAACTCAAAGACCCACAGGCTTGGGACTGGACATATATTGGTGAAAAGTTGAAGGAAGCCCTCTACGCTTTTAGCGAACAAGAAGTAAAGATGTATTTCACCGCCCCCAAAGTTTTGGCGGGTTTGTTCAAAATTGTAGAAACGCTTTTTGAAGTCAGCATCCACCAAGACACTGCACCTGTGTGGCACCCAAGTGTTGCGTTCTACCGCATAGAACGCTCTGGCGCATTGGTCGGTCAGTTTTATCTAGACCCAGGTGCTCGCTCGGGCAAACGCGGCGGCGCTTGGATGGACGATGTACGCGCACGCTGGTTGCGCCCTGACAACCAAAAACTACAAACCCCAGTAGCACATTTGGTTTGCAATTTCGCTGAAGGCACGGGTGGTAAACCTCCACTTTTGACCCACGACGATGTCATCACCCTCTTCCACGAATGCGGCCACGGCTTGCACCACATGCTTACACAGATCAATGAACGCGATGTCTC
>DDYJ01000190.1:7886-8641 GCA_002347905.1 Comamonadaceae bacterium UBA2237
TGGGAATGGTCGGTCTTGCGTCATATGACTGCGCACGTTGACACAGGGGAGCCATTGCCCCGCGAACTCTTTGACAAAATGTTGGCTGCTAAAAACTTCCAAAGCGGGTTACAAACACTGCGCCAAATTGAGTTCTCTTTGTTTGACATGCGTTTGCATTGCGAAGGCGAAAAAGCACACAACTTCATGCAAATCTTGCAGGAAGTACGCGATGAAGTGTCTGTTTTGCAACCACCTTCGTGGTCGCGCACACCGCATACCTTCAGCCACATATTTGCAGGTGGCTACGCGGCAGGCTATTACAGCTACAAATGGGCCGAGGTACTCAGTGCCGATGCCTATGCCGCGTTTGAAGAAACAGCCGCACCGGACGGGTCTCCCAATATTGAAACCGGCCGTAAATACCGCAAAGCCATTTTGGAAGCGGGTGGCAGCAGATCAGCGATGGAATCGTTCAAAGACTTTAGGGGCAGAGCGCCCCAACTAGATGCGCTCTTGCGGCATCAAGGCATGAACGGTTAGATACTAAGCACCTGAAGTCGACAAGAGGTTTATTCGAAGGTCAAAGTCTTCACACCACTTGCAGTACCTAGCAAGCAAACATGTGCCTTTTGGTGTGCAAAAACGCCCACCGTCACCACACCTGGCCATTGACTGATCTGCGTCTCGAATGCAAGTGGGTCTTTGATCTTTAAACCTGTGACGTCAACAATGTGCTGACCGTTATCGGTCACCAAAGGCTTGCCATCTTTGAT
>DDYJ01000190.1:8655-10454 GCA_002347905.1 Comamonadaceae bacterium UBA2237
GACCAATTTGCTCTCATCAGCAATACAGACAAATTTCGCAGACTGTGCAGCCACAATTTTTTCACGCGTGAGGGCGGCGCCTCCGCCTTTGATCATGTACCCTTGGTGGTCAATTTCGTCTGCGCCATCGATATAGACCGAGAGTTGCTCTACCTCTGCTGCATCAAACACCTGAATGCCGCATGCACGTAAACGTTCTGTAGAAGCCACCGAACTAGACACTGCACCTTTGATCTCGTCCTTGATAGTCGCCAAGGCGTCGATGAATTTGTTCACGGTAGACCCCGTTCCTACACCCACCATCTCGCCACGCACCACATATTGCAAAGCCGCTTGCCCCACCAAAGTCTTTAATTCGTCTTGCGTGAGGGAGGTATTTGGTGTGGGGGTGCGCATGGGCGAAAATCCTCGAATCATCAAAGATTGAGATTATCCATGTCGTTCTTCCCGTATTCGTGGGTCCGCCCTTTTCTGTTCTCGATGGATGCCGAAGTTGCACACGAACACACACTTGCACTGCTCGCTAAAACGCAAAATACTTTGTTGCAATATTTATATGTACGTAAACGGGTTGAAGACCCGATTACCCTAGCCGGCTTAACCTTTCCCAACCGTGTGGGACTAGCAGCCGGCTTAGATAAAAATGCCCAATGCATCGACGCCTTCCATGCTTTAGGGTTTGGCTTTGTAGAAGTTGGCACCGTCACCCCCAAAGGCCAACCCGGTAACCCTAAGCCACGTATGTTTCGTTTGCCACAAGCCGATGCTTTGATTAACCGACTAGGTTTTAACAATGAAGGTTTAGACGCTTTTTTACGTAATGTGCAAAAAGTGCAATTCCGCCAAAAAGACAATGGGAACTCCATGCTCTTAGGGCTCAACATTGGTAAAAACGCATCTACTCCGATTGAGAATGCAGCCGACGATTACCTCGTCTGTTTAGAGGGTGTGTATCCGCACGCAGACTACATCACTGTCAATATCTCAAGCCCTAACACCAAAAACCTGCGCGAACTCCAAAGCGATGAAGCTCTCGATGCTTTGATCTCACAACTCTCGGCCAAACGCTCTGAACTTGCCCAACGCCATCACAAGCAGGTCCCAGTATTTATCAAAATTGCACCCGATTTAGATGAGTCGCAACTCGGCGTTATTGCCAAGACACTACAAAAACACTGCCTGTCAGACGCTACGCCCTCATGGGGTGTGATAGCCACTAACACAACGCTAGCGCGCGATGCAGTGTCTACGCTAGCCCACGGCAAAGAAACGGGCGGCTTATCAGGTCGGCCCGTTTTTGAGAAAAGCAACCACGTCATTCGGCAATTGCGACAGGCCATGGGGGCCGACTTCCCCATCATTGGAGTGGGTGGTATTTTGAGTGGTGATGACGCCGCAGCCAAGATCAAAGCGGGCGCGGATCTGGTGCAAATTTACACCGGATTGATTTACAAAGGACCTGAATTGGTTCAGGAATCCGCCATGGCGATTAAGCGACTAGGCTGAAAAACGCTAATGCGTTAAGTTTGCATCTCTTTCAAAACTGCTTCGCCAATTGCCAAAGAGCTTGTAAGCCCCGGCGATTCAATACCAAATAAATTAACCAGACCCTTTACGCCGTGATGCGCAGGGCCTTGGATACAAAAGTCAGCGGCCGCCTCATGCGGGCCAGATATTTTGGGGCGCATACCTGCATAGCCTGGCTGCAGGGCGTGGTCAGGTAATGCTGGCCAGTATTTACGCACTTCACGATAAAACGCTGCTTCGTGCTCGAGAGAAACAGCTAAATCATCGGGCCT
>DDYJ01000190.1:10494-11263 GCA_002347905.1 Comamonadaceae bacterium UBA2237
GTGAAGTAATTGCCTTTTGCAAAGTATGCAGGCGGAACATGTTGCGTTGGAAGCCCTTTGAATTTGGCTGCAAGCCATGGCGCAGTTAAACCTGCGGCATTGACGACAGTTCGGGCCATCAACGCAGTGCCATCTTCCATATGTAAGACGATGCCTTCAGGTGAGCATTCAGCGCTCTCCACGCTGGCATGAAACGCAACCAATCCGCCAGCGTTTTCAAAATCGCCTTGCAGACTCAGCATATAAGCGTGACTGTCAATAATGCCTGTGCTGGGCGAGTGCAATGCAGCCAAGCACGCAAGAGCGGGTTCCATGCTTTGCGCGGTGGCCGCATTAACCTCCACCAAATCCGTTACACCGTTGGCGTGGGCTTTGGCTTTAATGGATGCAAGGGTGGGGACTTGGCTCTCATGGGTAGCAACAATGAGTTTGCCGCAGCGTTGGTGGGCGATGCCATTTTTTTGTAAATAGTCGTAGAGCAGGTGGCGTCCTTGCACGCACAACTTAGCTTTTAAGGAGCCATGTGGGTAATAAATGCCTGCATGAATAACCTCGCTGTTGCGAGAACTTGTACCCGTTCCGATGGCATCCGCAGCTTCTAAAACCATCCATTCGCTCGCCCCAAAAGGCGAAGCCGTTACCAGGGCTCTGGCAACGGCTAAACCGACGACACCGGCGCCGATCACGACGCCATCGACTTTATCCACGCTTCACATTAACGCTTTTTAGCGGCTGGCTCGCGAGCGGTAGCAGTAGCAGCAGCGCTTGT
>DDYJ01000120.1:0-11537 GCA_002347905.1 Comamonadaceae bacterium UBA2237
GGGGGACGCCATGACCAAGCAGGCCATACAAAAACCAATCCAATGCAAGCAAAGGCTAGCCACTGAGCATCCCAACTTGGCCAAATGGTCGACAAGCCCCAAGCGCCTATGGCTGAAACTACGATCCCCAAGCCAATTCCCACAAAATGCAAACCCAGTTCGGGACGCTGTCCATTACGCATCAACCAGCCTAGTACCAGGCCTGAACCCATCAACATACCTGCGGCGCCACACAAGCCCCCAACGTAGCGCGAAACGGCCCAAATTCCAAATGAAGGTGCGACCGCCATCAGCGCAGTGGTGAGCAAGGCCATCCATAAGCCAAGGCAGTAGAGCCAATACCGCAAGCGGACGTTATCGATCCAAGCCACTGCAATAGCGCCGGTCATATAGCCCGCGTAGTTGATCGCGGCTAAGACACCGGCATTGGCGTCATTTAACCCAGTTTGCAATTGCAAACTTGGCAACAAGGGGGTATATGCAAATCTGGCAAGCCCAATGGTTAGCACCAAACCGCACATACCACCGATGATGACTTGCCAAGGTTGGAGTTGTTTTTGGGTCAATGTGAATTGGGCAACATATAACTTTGCGCCAAAGTCTTGAATGCTGCTAACTGGGGATTATGGATGTGTTCCGATATCAAAATAGTCGCGACTTTGTCGGATAGGTCCAAAGCTAACTGCGCATCTAAAAATAACAAGCGCGAGCGTCTTGCCAATACATCCTCAACGGTTCTTGCGTATTCATAGCGAACAGCAAAACGTACCATGGCTTCGCTTAATCCTTCACATAACCACATGTCGCTTCCAATCAAGGCCGACAACAGTGTTTGTTCAGTTCCATAAGAATGGGCTCCCTGAGGATGCGTCAGTGCGATTGCAGAAATACTTTCATTGGATTGAGGTGCGCCGACCAAAGGACAATTTGCTGTCGTGGGTGGTTTGTCGGCTTTGGCAATCAATCCAGAATCTAAACAGTGCTGCAAAACATCTTCAGCCATGGCGCGGTAAGTGGTCCACTTGCCGCCGGTGACAGTAACTAGACCACTCTCGCTGATGAGGATAGTGTGCTCGCGACTTATCTCTTTGGTTTTGCCAGATGTGGTTTTTTGCGGCTTTACCAGAGGCCTTAAACCAACCCAAACGCTTTTTACGTCCGCGCGTCTAGGTGGTTTAGATAAATATCGAGCAGACTCTTCCAATATGAAATCCACCTCTTGCGCAAAAGGCATGGGCTCGATAGGTAAATCTGTGCGCAGAGTATCTGTGGTACCCAGAATCACTTTTCCAAGCCAGGGGACTGCAAACAGGACGCGCCCATCTTGGGTACTAGGTACCAGCAATGCGAAGTCGTTGCTTAAAAAAGATCTATCGACTACCAAGTGCACGCCTTGACTGGGTGTAACAATGGATTCAATTTTTTCACCAGAACTTTGTGCATCCATAGAGCGAATGCCATCTACCCAGACTCCAGTGGCATTGATGACACATTTAGCTTTTACGTCAAAGACTTGGTCTGTCTCCGAGTCTTTGCATCTCAAACCACTAATTTTCAGATTTTTATGCTCCAACGATTCCACTGAACAATAATTCAAAACCACAGCACCGTTCTTTTGTGCTGTGCGTGCAATTTCTAGCGCCAAACGCGCATCGTCAAACTGACCATCCCAGTACTGCACGCCACCACGTAAACCAGCTGATTGCACTTGAGGTAAGCGATCCATAACTTGTTGCTTACTTAAAAATTGGGTTGCACCAATTGCAGACTTTCCAGCCAATAAGTCGTAGAGCAGCAACCCTAGGCCATAAAAAGCGGTTTCCCACCACTTGTAGGAAGGCATCACGAAAGCCAGCGGTTGCGCTATATGCGGTGCGTTATGCAAAAGCACGGCGCGCTCATGCAACGCCTCCCTCACCAATGACAAATTGCCTTGTGCCAAATAACGCACACCACCGTGAACTAATTTGGTGGCACGCGATGAGGTGCCTTTGGCAAAATCATGGGCTTCAAATAAAACCACCTTATACCCACGTGACGCCGCATCCAGTGCGACACCAAGACCAGTCGCTCCACCACCGATGATGGCCAGATCGTAAACGTCTGTTGCGCGTAATTGGTCGAATAAAGCCAAGCGTTGCATGAAGACTTAAATAAGAGTCACATAAAAAAGAGGTCCGCCCATCAGTGCGGACGGACCCCTTAGGTTGAACACCTAAAAACTTTGAAAATTAACGTACCCTTCCCTCTTTCCAGGCGTTTAGTAATTTTTCATAGGCAATCGTTTCGCCCTTTGGCTTTTCATTTGCCAGTTTTTTCCAAGGTGCACCGGTATCGCTCAAGTACTTAGCAGGATCGCCTTTAGGATTGAGCTTAGGTGCGCAATTGGCCATACCAGCACGCTCGAGACGAGACATCACTTGGTCCATTTCTTCGGCCAAGTTATCCATCGCACCTTGCGGTGTTTTCTCGCCGGTTACCGCCTGTGCTACGTTCTTCCACCACAACTGCGCCAATTTGGGATAGTCGGGAACGTTAGTACCAGTGGGCGTCCACGCAACACGCGCTGGGCTGCGATAGAACTCAACGAGGCCACCTAACTTCGGAGCCATATCCGTCATCGCTTGGCTACGAATATCGCTTTCACGAATTGGGGTCAAACCTACGATGGTCTTTTTAAGTGACACAGTTTTACTGGTCACAAACTGCGCATACAACCAAGCAGCTGCCGTGCGGTTCTCATCGTGGTTCTTGAAGAACGTCCATGAACCTACGTCCTGGTAGCCGTTTTGCATACCTTGTTTCCAGTATGGTCCATTAGGTCCAGGTGCCATACGCCATTTTGGAGTTCCATCGGCATTCACCACCGGCAAACCAGGCTTGGTCATATCAGCGGTGAAAGCGGTGTACCAAAAGATCTGCTGGGCAATTTGTCCTTGCGCAGGGACTGGACCGGCTTCACCAAAGGTCATGCCTGTAGCCTCCTTCGGCGCATATTTCTTCATCCAATCAACATACTTGGTCAAAGCGTAGACAGCAGCTGGTGAATTGGTAGCACCTCCGCGAGACACAGATGCACCAACCGGTGTACAACCGTCTGCACCTACACGAATGCCCCACTCATCAACAGGCATACCGTTTGGAATACCTTTGTCAGCAGTACCGGCCATGGATAACCATGCATCGGTAAATCGCCAGCCTAGAGAAGGATCCTTCTTGCCGTAATCCATGTGACCATAGATTGGCTTGCCATCAATGGTTTTAACATCATTGGTAAAGAAGTCAGCGATGTCTTCATAAGCACTCCAGTTCAATGGAACGCCCAATTCATAACCGTATTTGGCTTTGAACTTGTCTTGCAAGTCTTTACGTGCAAACAAGTCTGCGCGGAACCAATACAGGTTGGCGAATTGTTGGTCGGGTAATTGGTAGAGTTTTTTATCAGGTGCTGTGGTGAAGCTTGTACCAATGAAATCTTTTAAGTCCAAACCAGGATTAGTCCACTCTTTACCTTTACCAGCCATGTAGTCTGACAAGGGCAAAATTTTTCCATAACGGTAGTGGGTTCCGATCAAATCAGAATCTGAAATCCATCCGTCGTAAATCGACTTGCCAGATTGCATCGATGTTTGGAGTTTTTCCACCACATCGCCCTCTTGGATCAAGTCGTGCTTAACTTTGATGCCCGTGATTTCTTCAAACGCTTTGGCAAGGGTTTTAGATTCATATTCATGGGTAGTGATGGTTTCAGACACCACAGAAATTTCTTTCACCCCTTTGGCTTGCAACTTTTTAGCCGCATCGATGAACCACTTGAGTTCAGCCTGTTGTTTATCTTTGCTCAAGGTCGATGGCTGGAACTCGCTGTCCACCCATTTCTTGGCTTCGGCTTCTCCTGCCCAAGCACCATGACCTAGAACCAATGCGGTGGCAGCAAATGCCAGAGCCCGGTATTTCAACTTCATGTCAGTCTCCTCGTTTCAAAAGCTTCCCTTTGGTTATTAAAAAACTTCGGTCCGAGGGAAGGTTCAGACCGGGTTACTTGCATGTCTGATCAGCCTTTGCGTAAAACAAAAACCAACCAAACCACACTCATCGCAGTTCCCCACCAAATGCTGGGGTCCTCATTCAAACTCAGCCACTGTGCAAAGACACCAGCTAAGCCTAGAAATGTCAAATGGATGTAAGCGGCGCCTAACAAACCAATGAACAATCTGTCGCCACGCGTTGTCACAATAGGTAAAAAACCTTTGCGCGCCACTGTAGGAAAACGTATTTCCAAGTAAGTCATGCAAACCAGCATCAGTACTACACAGATAAAAAACACTGCAACGGGGGGACTCCATGCCATCCATTCCAACATATCAGCTCCTTTGCCTCATCATCGTGTATTGCGGATTAGCGTTGTTGTCATTCATACACGCCCCATTGCAAAGCCTTTGGCGATGTAGTGACGAACAAACCAAATCACAATCGCACCAGGAACAATCGTTAAAACACCTGCAGCAGCCAAAGTAGCCCAATCCATGCCCGAGGCACTTACGGTGCGCGTCATGGTGGCAACAATAGGTTTGGCATTCACGCTAGTGAGCGTTCGAGCCAACAACAACTCCACCCAACTGAACATAAAACAGAAAAAGGCGGTCACCCCTACCCCTGCTTTAATCAGAGGCATAAAGATAGTGATGAAAAAGCGCGGAAAGCTGTACCCATCTATATATGCGGTCTCGTCTATTTCGCGCGGAATACCCGACATAAAGCCTTCCAAAATCCAAACAGCAAGTGGCACATTGAAAAGTAAATGCGACAACGCCACGGCGATGTGGGTATCCATTAGTCCTACGGTGGTGTAGAGCTGAAAAAATGGCAACAGAAAAACAGCAGGGGGTGTCATGCGGTTTGTCAGCAACCAAAAGAAAACATGTTTATCGCCTAAAAAGCTGTAACGCGAAAATGCATAGGCCGCAGGCAACGCTACCAAAACTGATATGACTGTATTGATTGCCACATAGATCAGGCTATTGATATAACCTGAATACCACGACACATCGGTAAAGATAGTCATGTAGTTAGCAAAGGTCAGGTGCTTTGGAAATAAGCTGAATGTTGACAAGATTTCTTCATTGGTGCGCAAACTCATATTGAGCATCCAATAAATCGGCAACAAAGCAAACACTATGTAGAACCACAAAAAGATGGTGCGTTTTTTAAAGCGGTGCTCATCCATGTGTTTGCTCCTTGGCTTGGGTGCCGACTTGCTGCATCCAGTTGTACAGGATGAAGCAGAGCAAAAGAATGATCAAGAAATAAATCAATGAGAAAGCTGCAGCTGGGCCTAAATCAAATTGGCCTACTGCTTTTTGTGTCAAGTATTGGCTCAAGAATGTCGTGGCATTACCAGGCCCTCCGCCTGTCAAAACAAAAGGCTCTGTGTAAATCATGAAACTGTCCATAAACCGCAATAACACAGCAATGATCAATACACCCCGCATTTTGGGTAATTGGATAAAACGAAACACATCCAATTTGCTAGCGCCATCAATCCGCGCGGCTTGGTAATACGCATCGGGAATGCTGCGCAACCCTGCGTAGCAGAGTAAAGCCACCAGAGGTGTCCAATGCCAAATATCCATCAATAAAACTGTCAGCCAAGCATCGGTTGCATTACCGGTGTAGTTGTAATCAATGTTCATCAACTGCAAAGTGGCACCCATCAAACCAATATCCGCACGGCCATATATTTGCCAAATCGTGCCGACCACGTTCCACGGAATGAGTAAAGACAATGCAACGACAACCAAGGTGATAGAGGCACGCCATCCCTCAGCAGGCATAGACAAAGCCAAAAGAATTCCTAAAGGAATTTCACAAGCCAAGACTGAAAATGAAAAAATAATTTGCCGCCAGAGTGCCTCATGCAGATCTGGATCCCGCATAACAGATGTGAACCACTCCGTTCCAACAAAGATTCTCCTCTCGGGGGAAATGATGTCTTGCACCGAATAATTCACAACAGTCATCAAGGGGATGATGGCGGAGAAAGCAACGCACACCAAAACAGGCAAAATCAAAAACCATGCTTTTTGGTTCACAGGTTTCATACCACCAACTCCTCGTCGTGATAGAAACACGTGTGTTTTCCAAGCAAGGAAACGTGCACGTCAGACCCCACCGTAAAGTGTTGTGCAGTTAATGGCAAACGTGCTCGCAACACATGCCCTGCACAACGCAGCGTTATCAGCTTATTAGTTCCTAAATCTTGCACACGATCCACTTGCGCAGGTATGGTGTTGACAGATGCTTGGGCTTGCACATCAACGTATTCTGGCCGGATACCTAGTTTGATATGTTTTAAGCCTTGCAGACTTTTCGCTTGTTGGTCATTTAGCCCTATGCGGCACTCACCAACCATGAGTGATTGGGCATTTACTTCACTGGCCAAGAAATTCATTCCTGGGGAGCCTATGAAGTGCCCCACAAAAGTATGGGCAGGTTTTTCAAATAAATCCTCTGCCGAACCTATTTGTACAGCTTTACCGCGTGTCATGACGACCACTTCTTCAGCGAATGTCAGCGCTTCAACTTGATCGTGTGTCACATATATCAAAGTCAGCTTGAGTTCTTGGTGAACCTGTTTAAGCTTGCGACGCAATTGCCACTTGAGGTGCGGATCAATCACAGTGAGTGGCTCATCGAACAAAATCGCAGATACATCCGGCCTCACCAAGCCACGGCCAAGGGATATTTTTTGTTTTGCATCGGCAGTTAATCCAGATGCGCGTTGGTTTAATTGACCATTGAGTTCTAGCATTTCTGCGATTTGACCCACCCTTTTGCGAATTTCCGTCTCTGGCATACGACGGTTACGCAAAGGGAATGCTAAATTTTCAGCCACTGTCATGGTGTCGTAGATGACAGGAAATTGAAATACCTGCGCAATATTTCTGACTTGCGGACTTTTATCAGTCACGTCTACGCCATCAAACAGCACATGACCTTGCGATGGACGTACTAAACCCGACATGATGTTGAGCATGGTAGTCTTACCGCAACCAGAGGGGCCAAGTAAAGCATATGCGCCTCCAGCCCGAAATGACATTTCCAGTGGCAATAAAGCGTAATCACTGTCTTGCTGAGGATTGACAAGGTATGAGTGGGCTAATTTCAAATCAATTCTTGCTGCCATTTCAAGCTCCCCAACCTGCTTGGGAGAATGGTGCACTTAACAAAGCTCCGTCCGTAGAAAAAATATAGCTCTCGTTCGGATCAAAATAAAACGTCAAGCGCGCTCCTAATTCAAAAAAATGCACACCCGTTTTTTGCATAACCCATTCACCAAGCGCACAATGAAAATGCACAAAAGTATCAGTACCAGAAATTTCTGCCAATTGCACTTGTCCAGAAATGGCCATATCGCCTGATTTTTCTTCCACGCGCAGTGACGCTGGCCGGATAGCTAATGTGACTTGGTTATGCATAGTCTGTAACTGCGGCAGAACTACAAACGGTCCGTGATTGAGTTGCCAGTTGCCATCCTTTGATTGGGCAGAAACCACATTCAATGGGGGATCGCTAAATGCCAAGGCAACATCAAGCGAAGCAGGTCGCCGAAATACTTCTAGTGTTGGTCCATATTGCAACAAGCGACCTTCTTTCAAAACTGCGGTGTAACCCCCCAATAACAAGGCCTCACCGGGGTCGGTGGTTGCATAGACCACAGTTGATTGGCCCGTAGCGAAAAGTTGTGCAAGCTCTTCACGCAATTCTTCACGTAATTTGTAGTCTAAATTGACCAAAGGCTCATCCAGAAAAACAAGCGGTGCTTTTTTTGCCAAAGCTCTTGCAAGCGCAACGCGTTGTTGCTGACCACCCGACAGCTCAGAAGGGAAACGTTTTAGAAACGGCTCTATATGCAAACGCTTAGCAAGCTCTTGGACTTTTTCTTCGATACTGGTTTCTTGGCGAAGCTTTAAAGGTGAAGCAATATTGTCAAAGACTGTTAAAGAGGGGTAATTGATGAACTGTTGGTAGACCATCGCCACATGGCGCTCCCGCACAGGTACACCCGTCACGTTGAGGCCATCGACAATGACATCCCCACTGCTAGGAATATCTAGCCCAGCCATCAGGCGCATCACACTGGTTTTTCCAGCTTGTGTGGCTCCCAATAAAACAGTAACAGCATGGGGCTGAAGTGCAAAACTCATGGGATGTAAATGAACATCAGCACCAACAGATTTACTCACTTCAGACAATTGGAGATGGGACAACACAATTCCTTTCAAGGAACATTATTGTTCGTTTTTGTTTTATTTCTTTGGTATTTTCCCTAATCGAACAAAAACGAACATCGCTTATGTTCGTTGCAGCTCAAATATCTTTCGCTTTGTCCATGTCACCCAATCCTCGCCAGGCCCAACTTCTTGAGTTTGTAAAAAACCAAGGCAGTGTCTCTATTGAGTTTTTAGCTGATAAGTTCGATGTCACGTTACAAACGGTTCGAAGAGACGTGCAACGCATGGCTGAGGCAGGCCTATTGGCGCGTTTTCATGGTGGCGTGCGATTGCCAAGTTCGACCACAGAGAACATCAATTACCGTCAACGCCAAGTGCTTTCTTCCGCAGCTAAAGCGCGCATAGCGCAATCGGTCGCTTATCGCGTACCGAATGGTTGCTCGTTAATCATGAACATAGGCACCACCATGGAAGCCATTGCACACGCTTTGATGCAACACAAAGAGCTGAGGGTTATCACTAATAATTTGAATGTGGCTGCAATATTGAGCGACAACCCAGAGTGCGAAGTTATCGTGACAGGCGGCGTTGTGCGAGGAATAGACCGTGGCATAGTGGGTGAAGCTGCTGTGGACTTTATTCGCCAATTCAAAGTCGATATTGGTTTGATTGGCATCAGCGGCATCGAAGACGATGGCACATTGCGCGATTATGATTTTCGGGAAGTCAAAGTCGCGCGCGCCATCATTGAGCACTCTCGACAAGTTTGGTTGGCAGCGGACCTTACCAAGTTCAACCGCCCTGCTATGGTGAAACTGGCACCTATGTCAGACATCGATTGCGTATTCACAGATGCGCATCCCAGCGCAACATTTGTTGAGATGATGGAGCAAGCAGGCGTGGAATGTATCGTTGCAGCCTAGCAAAGGAAATGAATCACCGTGAAATATTTACTTGCACTTGACCAAGGCACCTCTAGTTCCCGCAGTATTGTGTTCGCGCCCGACGGTCATATCGTGGGCATGGCCCAACAAGAGTTTCGACAAATTTATCCGCATCCAAGTTGGGTCGAACATGACCCTATGGAGATTTGGTCAAGCCAACTTGCCACCATACGTTTGGCTTTAAAAAATTCCAACATCCGTGCAGGAGACATTGCATGCGTGGGCATTACCAACCAGCGCGAAACAACCGTGGTGTGGAATCGCAAAACGGGACATCCCATTTACAACGCCATTGTTTGGCAAGACAGACGAGCAGAACCTGTTTGTGCCAAGTTACGGCAAGATGGACACGACAAACTGGTGCAAGCTAAAACAGGCTTGGTAATTGACGCCTATTTTTCTGGAACCAAATTGCAATGGATATTGGACAACGTGCCCCAAGCACGTGACATGGCAGCTAAGGGCGATCTTGCGTTTGGCACAGTGGACACGTGGTTGATTTGGAACCTCACCAAAGGCCGCGTGCACGCCACCGATGTGAGCAACGCATCGCGCACCATGCTTTTAAACGTGCATACCAACCAATGGGATAGCGAGCTCATGTCTCTGCTGCATATCGACAGCAAATTGATGCCTACGGTGCAAGCGTCATCGAGTGACTTTGGTGTCATAGATACTGAGTGGCTGGGCCACCCATTACCCATTGGTGGTGTTGCAGGCGACCAGCAAAGCGCCTTATTTGGACAAGCATGTTGGAGCGAGGGCCAAGCTAAAAATACGTATGGCACGGGTTGCTTTATGTTGATGCATACGAGCCATCAATTTCAAACAAGTCAAAACGGCTTAATCACTACAAGCGCAGCACAAATCAGTCACAAGCCTGAATTTGCATTGGAAGGAAGCGTTTTTATTGGTGGTGCCGTTGTCCAATGGTTACGCGATGGCTTGCATGCTTTCAAAAATAGTGCGGACATTGAAGCCCTTTCTGAAACTGTGACCGATGCCGATGGCGTAGTCATGGTGCCAGCGTTTACAGGCCTAGGGGCACCCTACTGGAATGCTGATGCACGAGGAACGGTCGTGGGCATCACACGCGGCACGACGATGGCGCACTTCGCGCGTGCTGCACTTGACAGCATTGCATTTCAAAGTACTGCGCTCCTGCAAGCGATGAGCAAAGATGCTGTGCAACACGGCGGCACACCAGTTAGAGAATTACGGGTCGACGGTGGTGCTTGTGCGAATAATTTGCTCATGCAAATTCAAGCAGATTTATTGGGCATTCCCGTCATTCGACCTGCTGTGATTGAAACTACCGCGCTGGGTGCAGCTTATTTGGCAGGACTGCACTGCGGCATGTTCAGTGATTTGAATGCACTAGAGAAGCACTGGAAAATTGATCGCGTGTTTGAAGCGCAAATTTCTCGTGATCAGGCGCAACATAGGATGACGCAGTGGGAACGTGCGGTGCGGCAAACGGTTGCTTAAACTAGGCGCAAACAAGCCGTTCTTGCAGGGGAGCGAGAATGATCACCGGCGTTGCATGTGTTGCTTATTTTTTGCTTGGTGGCAAATCGGTGCAGCTACCATGTGCCACTTCTGCCGCCATACCAATGCTTTCGCCTAGCGTGGGATGCGGGTGAATGGTTTTACCGATATCGATGGAGTCTGCACCCATCTCTATGGCCAAGGCCACTTCACCGATCATGTCACCTGCGTGTGTGCCGACCATACCGCCACCCAAAATCTTGCCGTGGCCGTGGGCCTCGGGCGAATCGTCAAACAGCAATTTGGTTACGCCTTCGTCGCGGCCATTGGCAATTGCGCGGCCCGATGCAGTCCATGGGAACAAGCCCTTCTTCACTTTGATGCCTTGCGCTTTGGCTTGGTCTTCGGTCAAACCTACCCATGCCACTTCAGGGTCGGTATAGGCAACGCTTGGAATGACGCGGGCATTGAAAGCGGCAGCTGCTAATTCTTTATTGCCTTGCAACTCGCCAGCGATCACTTCAGCGGCCACATGCGCTTCGTGCACGGCTTTATGCGCCAACATGGGTTGTCCCACGATATCGCCAATCGCAAAAATATGCGGCACGTTAGTACGCATTTGGATATCTACATGGATAAAGCCTCGGTCTGTCACAGACACGCCTGCTTTTTCTGCGGCGATTTTTTTGCCGTTAGGCGTACGTCCTACCGCTTGCAAGACCAAGTCGTACAGCTGAGGTGCTGGGGCGGAACCGCCCTCTTCTGCAGACGCGAAAGTCACTTCTATGCCTTTGGGCGTAGCTTTGGCGCCCACAGTTTTGGTTTTAAGCATGATGTTGTCAAAGCGGTGTGCATTCATTTTTTGCCACAC